>NZ_JBCNTJ010000029.1:0-9534 GCF_039581215.1 Pseudomonas halotolerans | reverse complement strand
AGACCCACCGCTATCGCGAGCAAGCTCGCTCCCACAGTTGTTTTAGGATGGCCTCGGGATTTGCCTACACCACAGAAACTTGTGGGAGCGAGCTTGCTCGCGAAGGCGTCGGAACAGTTTGCCTCGCCTCCACATGGGTTTTGTGCTCTTCTTTTAATTTCGCAACAGGAGAATCACGTTGTCCTCTCCCATCCCGGTCACCATCCTCAGCGGCTTCCTCGGCGCCGGCAAGACCACGCTTTTGCGTCATTTGCTCAAGGCCGAGCACGGCCTGAAAATCGCCGTGATCGAGAACGAATTCAGCGATGCCGGCATCGATACCCAGCTATTGGGCGATGAGCCGGTGCAGGTCATGACCCTGGCCAATGGCTGCGTCTGCTGCACCATTCACACTGACCTGACCAAAGCCCTCTACCTGCTACTCGAACGGCTGGACAGCGGCGAAATTGCCTTTGATCGCCTGGTGATCGAATGCACCGGTCTGGCCGATCCGGCCCCGGTGGCCCAGACATTTTTTATCGATGAGGACCTGCGCGAGCGCTACATCCTCGATGGCATCCTGACCCTGGTGGACGCCGCTCACGCCGAGATCCACCTGACCCAGGCCATTGCCCAGGCCCAGGTTGGATTTGCCGACCGTCTGCTGCTGAGCAAGACCGATCTGGTGGACGCCGCCCATGTCCAAGCCCTTAGCGAACGTCTGACGCGGATCAATCGACGGGCGCCGATCAGGGTGGTGGAACACGGCAAGATCGATCTGGCCGAACTGCTCGACATCCGCGGCTTCAACCTCAACGCAGACCTGGGGGCGGGGTTCAGCCTGCGCCCGGTGGGCAAGGCAAGCACTGGAGACCGCATCAGCAGCCTCGTGCTTCGTACCGATAAACCGCTGGATATCGACAAGCTCAGCGAGTTCATGAACCAGTTGCTGGAAGAGCACGGCAAGCAGTTGCTGCGCTACAAGGGGGTACTGAACATCGCTGGCGAATCCCGTCGACTGGTGTTCCAGGGCGTACTCAAACTGTACGGCTTTGATTGGGACACCGAATGGGCGCCCGGCGAAGCCCGGGAGAGCGTCATGGTGTTCATCGCCGACGAGTTGCCTGAAGAGAAGATCCGCGCAGGCTTCGAAGCTGCGCTACTTTGACGTCCCGGTGCCTGCGGCCATCAGCAGCTTTTGCTCAAGATGGTCCAGGTGCTCGCTCATCAGTTGCAACGCCTGATCAACGTTGTCTAGGCGTGGTTTTGGCGGCTGTGCAAGCTGATTTGCTGGGATTTGGCATGACCGGTCTTACCCGTTGAGACGAAACCCTTGTGCTTGAGCCGTTTGCAACGGTGGAAAAAATAGTGGTCGTTGGCATGCAGCCCGACACGGCACCCTGCGGCGAGGGATCACTCCCCTCGCCACAAAGTGGTCGATAGGTTCTTTAAAGAACACTCAGGATGAACGTTACTTTCGACTTTTCTTCTGTCTCGGCGAGATAAATATAAGGCGAGCCTCTAACTTTCAATCCACCTATATATTTTTTATTTTCTGTCATGAGCGAGACAGGTACTTGGGGGGTGGACATGTTCTTCAAGGTGATGGGGTTGTTCTGACGATCAACGAGGGTAAAGAGCATCGATTTATCCGGGCCTGGATCCTGTGCGCCCAGAACGTCGAGCCAGCGTTTACCGATCGGTTTGTTGTCGTGTTCTCCGGTGTTTTTAATGATCAGGTTGTAGCCGTCAGGGGTGTGTCGCAAATGCAGTTTTAATGGGCGGCTGGAATGACCCTGTTTTTTCGGGCGCATGCCGAGCAGGCTGGAGTGGTCATGGGTTTGCGGGCGACCGGTAAAAAAGCCGCCGCTGAATAAACTCACGGTGGCCATCGCCGGTTTGCCATGGAGTATTTCAAGCAAATTGACGTGGGTGTCAAACATTCGAAGTGTTGCGTTAAAAGATTGATCACTGTCCATGTGATTCGAGTCCTCGTTGGGTGTGTGAACCGTGCAGTTATGGGGGCAATGTTATTGATTTATCGGCTCTCGGTGGTGGTGTGTGTATTGCAAGACGTTAGATAAATGCAGGGATTAGTTGTTTGAGTCAGTTGTCTGCGCCCATGAAAAAGGCCCCCATCTTTCAATGGAGGCCTTTTCTACTGAGGTTTAGCGGGGCTGATTAAGCGCCGTATACCGGCAGCTTTTTGCAGATTGCCTTGACCTTCTCGCGAACGGCGTCGATCACCGCTTCGTTGTTCAGGTCCGCCAGGATGTCGCAGATCCAGCCAGCCAGTTCCTTGCACTCGGCTTCCTTGAAGCCGCGAGTGGTCACGGCCGGGGTGCCGAAACGCAGGCCGGAGGTGACGAACGGCGAGCGTGGGTCATTGGGCACCGAGTTCTTGTTCACGGTGATGAACGCCTTGCCCAGTGCTGCGTCGGCGTCTTTGCCGGAGATGTCCTGCTTGATCAGCGACAGCAGGAACAGGTGGTTCTCAGTCCCGCCGGACACTACGTCGAAGCCACGCTCGCTGAACACGCCGGCCATGGCCTTGGCGTTTTTCACCACTTGTTGCTGGTAAGCCTTGAACTCAGGCTGCAGCGCTTCCTTGAAGCAGATCGCCTTGGCGGCGATCACGTGTTCCAGCGGGCCGCCCTGGGCGCCCGGGAATACGGCGGAGTTGAGCTTCTTCTCGATGTCGGCGTTGGCACGAGCCAGGATCAGGCCGCCACGTGGACCGCGCAGGGTCTTGTGGGTGGTGGTGGTGACGACGTCGGCGAATGGCACCGGGTTCGGGTAGACGCCAGCGGCAACCAGGCCGGCAACGTGCGCCATGTCCACGAACAGGTAGGCACCGACCTTGTCGGCGATTTCGCGGAAACGCGGGAAATCGAGGATTTGCGAGTAGGCGGAGAAACCGGCCACGATCATTTTCGGCTTGTGCTCGAGCGCCAGGCGCTCGACTTCGTCGTAGTCGATCAGGCCGTTGCCGTCGATGCCGTACTGGATGGCGTTGTACAGCTTGCCCGAAGACGACACGCTGGCACCGTGGGTCAGGTGACCGCCGTGGGCCAGGCTCATGCCCAGAATGGTGTCACCGGCCGACAGCAGCGCCAGGTAGACGGCGGCGTTGGCCTGGGAACCGGCGTGGGGTTGAACGTTGGCGTAGTCGGCGCCGAACAGTTCCTTGGCGCGGTCGATGGCCAGTTGCTCAACCACGTCGACGAATTCGCAACCACCGTAGTAGCGCTTGCCCGGATAGCCTTCGGCGTACTTGTTGGTCAGTACCGAGCCTTGAGCTTCCATCACCGCGGGGCTGGTGTAGTTTTCCGAAGCGATCAGCTCAATGTGCTCTTCCTGGCGCTGAGCTTCTTGCTCCATGGCGGCAAAGAGATCGGCGTCGTACTTGGCAATAGTCAAATCACGGCTGAACATGGCGGTCCTCAAGGATCGGGGCAGAAAAGGGGGGCATTCTAACCCAACCGGTTTTGGAAGGCATATGAAAGGACGTCATGTCGCGGACGAATGGGATTCACGCGCCATTCTGCGTGGCCTTGGCGGGCCCTATCGCGAGCAAGCTCGCTCCCACAGGGTGATGGGCACGCAGGTCCAAATGTGGGAGCGAGCTTGCTCGCGATGAGGCCACTACAGGCACCGAAGAACCTCAATCGAGCATGAACAGCGCATCATTGCTGAACTGCGCTTCAAACCGGCCGGCCGGCATCGGGCGGCCGAACAGGTAGCCCTGGACTTCGTCGCAGCCGTGTTCGCGCAGGAAATCGAGTTGTTCGTGGGTTTCGACCCCTTCGGCGATCACCGCCAGGTTGAGGCTGTGGGCCATGGCGATGATCGCCCGGGCGATCTGGGCGTCCTGTTCACCGGATGGCAGGCCATCGACGAAGGTGCGGTCGATTTTCAACACGTCGATGGGGAATTGCTTGAGGTAGTTGAGGGACGAATAACCGGTACCGAAGTCATCCACGGCGATGCTCAGGCCCAGGTTTTTCAACCCGGCCAGGATCTGCATGGCCTCGCTGACTTCACGCATCAGGATGCTTTCGGTCAGTTCCAGTTCCAGGCAGGCCGGCGGCAGGCCGGTGCTACGCAGAATGTTGGCGATGCGCGTGCCGAGCTGGCCGTCGGAGAACTGCCGAGCCGAAATGTTGACCGAGACTTTCGGCACCCGGACCTTGGCCTGGTGCCAGGCCTTGAGCTGCCGAGAGGCTTCGCTGATCACCCAGTCACCGACGTCCACCACCAAGCCGAGCTCTTCGAGTACCGGGATGAAGTCCCCAGGCGGCACCAGCCCGCGTCGTGGATGGCGCCAGCGCAGCAAGGCCTCGGCGCCGGTCAGGCGTTTGCCGTCGCCGCTGAACTGTGGCTGGTAATACAGCACGAACTCGTTCTGCTCCAAGGCGTGGCGCAGGTCGCTTTCCAGCTCCAGTCGCTCCAGGGCGCTGGCGTTCATGTCGGCCTGGTAGAACTGGAAGTTGTTCTTGCCGCGCTCCTTGGCGTGATACATGGCCGTGTCGGCGTTCTTCATCAACTGACTCAGCTCGTTGCCATCCTGAGGGCTCAGGGCGATACCGATACTGGCGGTGACGAAGAACTCCCGACCTTCCAGCACGAAAGGGCGGACCAGGCTGGCGAGGATCTGCTCGGCCACGTTGATCGCCCGGTTCAGCGCCATTTCGCGGCTGGAACGCGGTTGCAGCAGCAGGGTGAATTCGTCGCCGCCCATGCGCGCCACGGTGTCGTCGTCGGCCACGCAGCCGAGCAACCGGGTGGCCATTTCCTTGAGCATCCGGTCGCCGGCGGCGTGGCCCAGGGAGTCGTTGATCGGCTTGAAGCGGTCGAGGTCGAGAAACATCAGCACGACCCAGTTTTTCTGGCGCTCGGCCGATTGCAGCGCGGTGTGCAGGCGGTCCTGAAACAGCGTGCGGTTGGGCAGGTGGGTCAACGCGTCGTAATAGGCTAGGCGGTGGATGCGCTGTTCGCTGGCCTTGCGTTCGCTGATGTCGCTGAAAAAACACACATAGCTGGCCAGGTCGCCTTCATCGTCCAGCACCGCCGTGATGCCGACCCAGGCCGGATAGTGCTCGCCATTGCGGCGCTTGAGCCAGACCTCGCCTTCCCAGGTGCTGTGTTGCTGCAACTGCTTGAGCACGTAGCGCAGGTGAGCTTCCTGCTGCTCGTCCACGGTCAGCATGTTGGGCAACTGGTCCAGCACCTGCGACACCGCATAACCGCTGACGCGGCTGAAGGCTTCGTTGGCCTGGACAATGTAACCGGCCGGGTCGGTGATCAGAATCGCCGAAGTTGAATGCTCGAATACCGTGGCGGCCATGCGCAGGTCTTTTTCGGCGCGTCTTTGTTGGCTGATATCGCGCCCCACGCCCAGCACGCCCTCGAACGCGCCGTGGTCATCCCACACCAGTACCAGTCGCAGCTCGATGGGAATCTTGCGCCCGTCGGCGCGCAGGCAGTCGAACAGAAACAGCTGGGTCTGCATCTGGTTGCGCAACTCGGCCAGTTGCTCGGGCTTGTCGAGGGCTTTGCTGACCCGATCCATCAAGGTGTAGATGCCGGTCAGTTGTTGCGGGTTGGCGATGGTCGATTGCCAGCCGTTCTGGAATATCCAGTCAGCGCTATAGCCCAGCACCGCTTGCACCGAGGGACTGACGTAGTTGAGCGAAAGCGTGCTGTTGGTGGAGAAAATCACGTCGCTGATGCTTTCGGCGAGCATCCGGTAGCGTTGTTCACTGTCGCGCAGCGATTCGCTGGCTTCGATCTGTTCGGTGATGTCCTTGGCTACGCCGATGATGCGTGTCACCTGATCGTGCCGGTCCCGGGCCAGGGCTTGTTCGCGAATGTCGAAGCGCCGCCATTTGCCATTGCGATGGCGAAAGCGCAGTTGGCATTGCAGCAGGTGCGCATACCCGGCCTGGCGTTGTGCCTGGCGCAAGTTGTGGTAGTGGTCGGCGTCTTCGCTGTGCAGCAGGATTTCCCAGAAGTATTCGCCCATCTGGTGCAGTTCGGTGCGGTCGTACCCCAGGGTCTGTCCCAGGTGATGGTTGCTGAAGATCATCCGCTGGCTGATCACGTCTTGCACATAGAGATGGTCCGGCACGGTGCGCACCACATCGGACCAGAAGCCTTCGCGCTCGAGCAGCGAGAGTTCGATCAACTTGCGGCTGGTAATGTCGCTGATGCTCAGAATGACGGCGTTGTAGTCCTGCTGTTTTTCCGGCAGACGCAGCACCAGCCACAGGTGTTGATCACGGCCATGGGCGTCCTGTAGCTGGATTTCCAGCTCTAACTGCTTGTGCGGGTCGAGCAGCGCTTCGAGCAGCTTCGAACCCACGGGGTTGTTGTCCTGGGCTGCATTGCCGACCAGCAGTTGCCACGCCCGTTCGCAGGAGTTGACGTTGAGCAGCTTCAACGCCATCTGATTGACCTCGGTGACGTGAACTTCCTGCTGCAGTTGTTCAAGCTGGTGAGGGATGGCCAGCCAGGCGCGCAACTGGTCGCCGTTGCGCAGGCCGGCCCTTTCAAAAAACGCCTTGAGGCTCGACAGGTCCAGTACGCAGAGCGCGACGCCGGTGCCTTCGAAAATATCCTGGTAGCGCCGGCGACCCTCGTGCAACTGGCGCTGACGACGGCGCATG
The DNA here is from genome assembly GCF_039581215.1 of Pseudomonas halotolerans. Lineage (NCBI taxonomy): Bacteria > Pseudomonadati > Pseudomonadota > Gammaproteobacteria > Pseudomonadales > Pseudomonadaceae > Pseudomonas > Pseudomonas halotolerans. Next base: position 2,887 of record NZ_JBCNTJ010000029.1, on the reverse strand, counting down.
CTCAATAGCGCGATCACCGGCAGCATTGAAAACGCCAGGCCTAGCAGGCACTTGCCGATGAAGGCCGGCAGCAATTGCTCCAGCACCTGGTGTCGGTCGAACAGACCACGCAATTGCCAGTCGCTGCTGCTCAGCGGTACGGTCAGCACGGTGTTGCTCAGATCATCCGGGGACAGCCGGGTAGGGTTGGCCGAGGGTAGGCTTTCGTCCCGGCTGATGATCTGTTGGTTGATCCGGTTTTCCACCAGCCACAGTGGGCGTATGCCTGTATCGGCCTGCTTGGTCAGGGTCGAGAAGAAGGTTGGCGTCAGGCGCAGGGCCCAATAGCCACGGCTGCTGCCACTGGCCTGGTGCAACAACAGATGCACCACGGAGCCGTCGTCGGCATTGCTGAAATAGTGCGCCTGGGCCCGACTGCGGCGTACCAGCTCTGCCAGGTAATCGGCATCGTGGCTGGCCGGATCACTGTCGCTGAGCACCCGGCCGGAAGGGCTCAGCAACGCCAGGCTGCGTAGCTCGGGCAACGATTGCTGGAGTTTACGCAGCAGGGCCTGCTGTTCGTCGGCGCTCTGCGGTTGTTCGACGATCGGTAGCAGGTTGAGGGCGATCTGCGCATTCAAAGCCATGTTCAGGCTGACTTGCGCGGCCAGGTCGGCGGTGTAATCGATGGTGTACTGGCGCTGTTGCTGCTGGGTTTCGCGCAACTGGTCAAGCAACTGCCAGAAGAGCAGTCCGAGCAACAACAGCACCAGCGTGGCCAGCGCGCCCTTCAGTGTCCCGCGCAGGGGCGAGCCGCTCGCAGCAGTCGGTGCGCGTGGGGACAAGGTCGGCGTGACGTTGGACAAGCTGTAATCCTGCAGTTTGCTGGACTGGCGCGACGTGCACTATAAGCCGGACGCCCAAAGGGCGGCTAGCATGCCTTGACTTGTGGCAAAGTGCCAGCTTTTGGTGGCTGGACCTTGACCGATGGTTGAGGTAGCTTTGCCGGTCAAACAAGAGCGCGCAAGCTCCGATCCCCAGGCTTAACCTGCCCGCCGGCATTGATGACCGTCAAGCGCCGGCGCCGTGCATGGCCTGGCCCGTTCTTTTCACCTGTCACTGACGCTAGGTTCACCATGGCTCAATACGTCTTCACCATGCATCGGCTGAGCAAAGTTGTTCCGCCGAAGCGGGAAATCCTGAAAAACATTTCACTGTCGTTCTTCCCCGGGGCCAAGATCGGCGTACTGGGCCTCAACGGCTCGGGTAAGTCCACGCTGCTGAAAATCATGGCCGGTGTCGACAACGAATTCGACGGTGAAGCCCGTCCGATGCCGGATTTGAACATCGGTTACCTGCCTCAAGAGCCTCAGCTGGATCCGACCAAGACCGTACGTGAAGTGGTCGAGGAGGCGGTCAGCGTGATCAAGGATGCCCAGGCGCGCCTGGACGAGGTCTACGCGGCCTACGCCGAGCCGGATGCCGACTTCGACAAGCTGGCCGCCGAACAGGCCAAGCTCGAAGCGATCCTGCAGGCCAGCGATGGCCATAACCTGGATCGCCAGTTGGAAGTCGCCGCCGATGCGCTGCGCCTGCCGGCCTGGGATGCCAAGGTTGAACACCTATCCGGTGGTGAAAAGCGTCGTGTGGCCCTGTGCCGCCTGCTGCTGTCGGCGCCGGACATGCTGTTGCTCGACGAGCCTACCAACCACCTGGACGCCGATTCCGTCGCCTGGCTCGAACACTTCCTGCACGATTTCCCGGGCACCGTGGTCGCGATCACGCACGACCGTTACTTCCTGGACAACGTTTCCGGCTGGATCCTGGAGCTGGACCGCGGCGCGGGTATTCCTTACGAAGGCAACTATTCGGGTTGGCTCGAAGCCAAGTCCGATCGCCTGGCCCAGGAATCCAAGCAGCAGTCGGCCCATGAAAAAGCCATGAAGGAAGAACTGGAGTGGGTGCGCAAAGGCGCCAAGGCCCGCCAGTCCAAATCCAAGGCCCGTCTGCAACGCTTCGAGGAAATGCAGTCCCAGGAATTCCAGAAGCGCAGTGAAACCAACGAGATCTACATCCCGGCCGGTCCGCGCCTGGGCGACAAGGTCATTGAATTCAAGAACGTCACCAAGGGCTACGGCGACCGCGTGCTGATCGACAACCTGTCGTTCGCTATGCCCAAAGGCGCCATCGTCGGTGTGATCGGCGGTAACGGTGCGGGTAAATCCACGCTGTTCCGCATGCTGATGGGCAAGGAAACACCGGATTCGGGCACCATCGAAATCGGCGAAACCGTGCAACTGGCCTGCGTCGACCAGAGCCGCGAAGACCTGGACGGCAGCAAGACCGTGTTCCAGCAGATTTCCGACGGTTCCGATCAGATCCGCATCGGCAACTATGAAATTCCGTCGCGCACGTACGTGGGGCGCTTCAACTTCAAGGGCGGCGACCAGCAGAAGTTCGTCAAGGACCTGTCCGGCGGTGAACGCGGTCGTCTTCACCTGGCACTGACCTTGAAGGAGGGCGGTAACGTCCTGCTGCTCGACGAACCGTCCAACGACCTCGACGTCGAAACCCTACGTTCCCTGGAAGAAGCCCTGCTGGACTTCCCGGGTGCCGCGATTGTGATCTCCCACGACCGGTGGTTCCTCGACCGCGTGGCCACCCACATCCTGGCGTACGAAGACGACTCGCAAGCGGTGTTCTTCGAAGGCAACTACACCGAGTACGAGGCTGATCGCAAGAAGCGCCTGGGCGAAGCTGCTGCCCAGCCGCACCGTGTACGGCACAAGAAGCTGGCTTGATCAGGCCAGCGACAAACCCTGTGGGAGCGAGCCTGCTCGCGATAGCGTCGGATCAGTCAGCAAAAGGTTGCCTGACCCACCGCCATCGCGAGCAGGCGCCCGCCCCC
>NZ_JBCNTJ010000028.1:0-23361 GCF_039581215.1 Pseudomonas halotolerans | reverse complement strand
CTCGGCTGCGCAGCAGTCGCTTATTGGGCCTGCTGCGCAGTCCAGCGGGAGCAAGCTCCCTCGCCACACAAGCCTAGAATGCCAGCCTTTATGAAGTCAGGCCTTTTTCTTGTAGGCGATGCAATCGATCTCGACCTTGCAATCAACCATCATATTGGCCTGCACGCAGGCCCGGGCCGGGGCATGTTCGGGGCTGAAGTATTCGCCAAATACTTTGTTGAAACTCCAGAAGTCCCGCGGATCTTCCAGCCATACGCCGCAGCGCACCACATCTTCAAGGCCATAACCGGCCTCTTCAAGAATCGCGATCAGGTTCTTCATAGTCTGGTGGGTCTGCTCGACGATCCCGCCGACAATAATCTCGCCGTTCACCGCCGGCACCTGACCGGACACGTGCAGCCAGCCGTCGGCCTCCACGGCCCGGGCGAAGGGTCGTGGCTGGCCGCCGCCTGCGGTGCTGCCGGTGCCGTAGCGCGTAATGCTCATGGGTGTTTCTCCTTGCTTGTAGCCATCAAAGGTTCAATAGAATTAAAAACGGGTGTTCTTGAGAAATTCAGCCAGCCGCGGCGACTGCGGCCGTTCGAACAGTTCCTTCGGCGGGCCCTGCTCTTCGATGCGACCCTGGTTCATGAACACGATTTTGTCGGACACCTCGAAGGCAAAGCGCATTTCGTGGGTCACCAGCAGCATGGTCATGCCGTCTTCGGCCAGGCCCTTGATCACGTTCAGCACTTCGCCCACCAGTTCCGGATCCAGGGCCGAGGTCACTTCGTCGAACAGCATCAGGCTGGGGTTCATGGCAATCGCCCGGGCTATCGCCACACGCTGCTGCTGGCCGCCGGACAACTGACCCGGAAAATGATCGCGCCGCTCCAGCAGGCCGACCCGCTCCAGCCATTTCTCGGCCAGGGCCACGGCCTGGTCCTTGGGCAGTTTTTTCACCTTGAGCAGGCCCAGGGTGACGTTCTGCAACGCCGTCAAATGAGGGAACAGGTTGAATTGCTGGAAGGCCATGCCGGTCATGGCCCGGTGCCGGGCGATGACTTTCTCCGGGTGGCGCACGCGCTTGCCGTCCACCTCGTCGTAGCCGATGGCCTCGCCATCGAGCACGATCTGCCCGCCCTGGAATTCTTCGAGCATGTTCACGCAACGCAGCAGCGTGGTTTTACCCGAGCCGCTGGAGCCGATCAGGGTGACCACATTGCCGCGCTGCATGCTCAGGTCCACACCCTTGAGCACTTCCACCGGGCCGTATTGTTTGCGCAGACCGCGAATGTCCAGCAGCGGTTGGGTGTTGGAGGGTTCGGTGTTGGAGAGCCCCGTATTGGAGAGATTCGAAACGTCAGTCATGGCAAAGCCACCCGCTTTTCAATGTGCCGCCCGAGCAATTCGATGGCGTAGTTGATAATGAAAAAGAGAAAACCGGCGAACAGGTAAAACTCCAGGGTCATGAAGGTCCGGGCGATGATCTGCTGGGTGCTGAGCAGCAGTTCAGCGACGCCGATCACCGACAACAGGGTCGAAGCCTTGACGATTTCGGTGGAAGAATTGACCCAGGTCGGCAAGATCTGCCGCAGCGCCTGGGGCAACAGCACATAACCCAGCGCCTGGAAGAACGTCAGGCCGATGGCCTGGCTCGCTTCCATCTGTCCACGGGGCAAGGCCTGCAAGGCGCCGCGCACGATCTCGGCCACATGGGAGCCGCAAAACAGTGTCAGGCCCAGGGCACCGGCCTCGAATGCGCCGATCTGCCAGCCCAGGGCCGGGGCCATGTAGAAACAGGCCAGCACCAACACGAACACCGGAGTGCCGCGAATCACGTCGACGTAGAAACGAAACGGCGCGCGCATCCAGAAGCGGCCGTAAGTCAGCACCAGCCCGGCGAACAGGCCGATCAGCGTGCCTAACAAAATCGCCAGCACCGAGCACTGCACGCTGGTCAGGAACCCGGCCCACAGCGTCTCCCGGGCGACCCACAACTCATGCAACCAACTGGGGGATTCGTACATGGAACACTCCTAACGGCGGATCGCCAGGCGCTGCTCGAAATAGCGCAACAGCATGGCAATGAGGTAACAGGCCGCGACATACAGGGCCGTGGTCACCAGCCAGGTTTCAATGACCCGGTAGCTTTCCACGTTGATCTTGCGGGCGTAATAGGTCAGCTCCGGCACGGCAATCGCTGCCGCCAATGAGGTGTCCTTGAACAGCGAAATGAAGTTATTCGACAAGGCCGGCAACACGTTGCGCAGCATCACCGGCACGGTGACGTAGGCCTTCACTTGCCACTCGCCCAAACCGATGGCCAGCCCCGCTTCACGCTGGCCCTTGTGAATGCTCAACAGCCCGCCCCGGAACACTTCGGTCAGATAGGCCCCGGCATACAGCGAGAGCGTGATGACGAATGAGGGGATTTTGTCCAGGCGAATACCCAGGCTTGGTAACGCGAAGTAGATCAGCAGGATCAGCACCAGGATCGGCGTATTGCGGATCACCGTGACATAGACCGAAGCCAGCACCCGCAACGCTCGGTGCTTGCTCAGCAGCGCGAAGGCCATCAGCAGGCCAATCACGCAACCGATGGCGATGGACACCAGCGCCAGGGAAAGCCCCAGGCCGAGCCCCGCCAGCAAGGTGTCGAAATCGCGCCAGACGGCGGCAAAGTTCAACTGATAATTCATGGTTGGCAGTACCTTCAACGGGGCGCCTTCAAAGGACGCCCCGGGCTCACGGGATCATTTGAACTCAACGGGGAAACCGATGGCCGGCGACGGCAGCTCAACGCCAAACCATTGCTTGAACGATGCCGCATAGGTGGGGAATTCCACACCGGTCATGGCTTCATGCAGGGTGGTATTGACGAAGTTCAGCCAGTCCTGGTCGCCGCGCTTGACCGCGCAGGCGTAGGTTTGTGGACTCCAGGCATAGGCCGGGCTGCGATAGCGACCGGGATTCTGCACCATCAGGTATTTGACCGAAGACTGGTCGGTGGCGGCGGCGTCGGCGCGGCCGGAGTTCACCGCCTGATACATCAGATCGACGCTGTCGTACTGATCGACCTTGGCGCTGGGCAGTGCCTGATGCACCAGCTCTTCAGCGTAGACGTTCTGCAACACGGCCACGGTGACGTCATCGCCGGCGGCCTTGAGGTCTTCGATTTCCTTGTACTTGCTGTTGGCTGGCAGCAGCAGGCCCACCCCTTCACGGTAGTACGGCAGGGTAAACGCCACTTGTTGGGCGCGACTGGCGGTGACGGTGATGAACTGGCAGCTCATGTCGACCTTGTCGGTCAACAGGTTCGGAATGCGCGCATCGGACGACTGCACCACAAACTCGACTTTTTCCGGGTCATTGAACAGGCCCTTGGCGACCATCCGCGCGATGTCGATATCAAAACCCTGCAACTTGCCATCCGCTCCCTGGAAGTGCCACGGCGCATTGGTGCTGCCCGTGCCGACGATCAATTTGCCGCGCTGCAGCACGCTATCAAGCTTGCTGTCCGCCGCTTGAGCGACACCCATGGCAGCCGTCGTGGCCGCGAAGATAAAAACACACGCTTTGAACAAGGAAGGTCGGCGATGCATGGCAAGCACTCCTGAGTCAGTTTATTCCGCTATACCGGAACTTGGTATGTAACAACGGAATAGACAGCAGAAAGTGTGCCACAGGAAGGTGGTATATGGATAAGGAAAATAGAAAGCTAATGAAATCAGAAGGATGGCAAGCGCGAACATATCGAGGGTGGCGCGAGCACCTGCGCAGGCACTGCTACTGTTGGCTACAGCATCCGGGTAGCAAGGCCCCATATAGGGTGCCAACGATACTTTCGCGCACTAAAACGGAGCCGTGTGGCTTAGGTTGCAGACACCCTGTGGGAGCGAGCCTGCTCGCGATGGCGGAGTCTCAGTTAATGTTGATGCAAAATGACCTGACGCTATCGCGAGCAGGCTCGCTTCCACAATTGATCGATGATGGTCCTGGACATGCAAATCATCGCTCTATTTGCGTTTGTAACTTTTGCTCCCACCAGGTGTGAGGCAATAGACCCCGCCTCGGGGCCCGACGCAATAATTACCGCTGCCGCACTGGCAACCGTCGGTTTTTTTGAACAATGACTGCGGCCGAGTCTCGCTCCGTAGCCCCAGTTCAGCAGAACAGGATTTCTTCGAAGCGCTGATGGAGCCGTCGTTACACAGGAAAGTGTCGCCATCACACCCGGCAATACCGCCCTTGCGTCCAGAACACGGTTTATTGGCGGCCATGGCAGAAGTGCAAAGGGCCAACAATAGAATCGCGATGCTGGGGCGAAGTAAGCCGGACCTTCCGTGACAGAGGTTCATGAAAGCTTCCTGGCCGATGAGTGGCTTCATGCTACCACTGGATAACTTACTGCACCTAGCGTCCGCAAAACCTCACTCTGGACAACTTCCGCAAATCCCCCTCGCGGTAATAATCGTCCGTCCAGCTGTCATCCACTGCTAGCGGCTTGACCTGCTTGAGCGCCAGTTTTTTTGCGAAATAGCGAAAGCGGTAATGCTCATAGAAGCGCAGCAACTCAAGCCCGTAGCGGTCGGCCAGGTCGGTGTCGCCCTGGATGATGAGGTAGTTCTCGTCGTTGCCGCTGCTGGCCGCGGCGCTCAGGTTGTGGCTGCCGCTGATGATGGTCGGCGTGTCGCTGGTGAAGTCGGTGACGACCGCTTTGGTGTGCACCAGCAGATTGCCTTTCTGGCCTTTCATGTTTTCCCTGAGCCAGCCCTCCAGGCCGGTATTGAGCAGCGCGGTGGCGGCAAATTCGGCGGTGCGGTCGGCATGAAAGCCAGTGATGCGGCTGGTGGTGTTCTGCAGGCCGTAACGCAGCACGTCGTCGTTGGGTTGGCCGAGCAAGGCATCGAGGATCCGGTCGGGCAAGGCGAAGGCGGTGACAAATAGCAGGTCTTTTCGAGCGCCATTGATGATATCGACGAAACGATCCAGGTCACCCTCTCCGGTACGCGGCGAGAAGCCGGTGAACAATGGCTTCTCGGGGGCCATGGGGTTGTTCCGGTTGATCCACTGGCGCGTGGCCCCCACGTCCTGTGGTGCGGCCCAGATTTGCTCGAACACCTGGCGATAGCTGTCGCTCACCTGCGGGTCGTCCAGCACATGAATAACGTTGGCCTGGCGGTAAACGCCATTGGCGGTGAAATTGGTACTGCCGCACAGCACGGCCTCGGGGTGTAATGAGCCGGTGTCGTCGACCTTGCTCAGTACAATGAACTTGTCGTGGAAAATATTGTGCGTGACGCGCCCGCGCTTGTTGGCCGCCGGCAATGCTGCGAGGCTGGCTTCGTTGCGCAATGTGCCGTCGTCTCCCGGCTCGGCGTGGTACAGCACTCGGACCCGCGCGCCCCGTGCGAACGCTGCGTTCACAGACGCGACGATCACCGGCAGCTCATATTCATAAATCGCAACGTCCAGGGCCCAATTGGCGTTCAAGGCCCGGTCGATGAAACCGGTCAAGCGTCCCAGCAGACCATTTTCCAGCCAGCGGCGCGGCGCGTCGGGCCAGTCATCGATGGACAGGTTTTTGTTGGCGTCGATCAACGCGTCCAACTCGGGAAATTTGCGCTGGAAGGCCTGGCTGGCGGCCACGGCACGGTTGAAGATGACCCCCTGGTTGCTGGGCCGACCATCGTCACTGGTCACTGACACCTCAAGTGATTCGCCCAGTTGCGGCGCGTCAGGGCTGCCATAGGCCAAGTGCACACGGTAGTGAATGGCCACGCCGGGGTTGATGGCGTAGTCGGCCCAGCGAAATTTCTGCAACGGTGCCTTATCGCTCGGCGTAGCGCGAAACTGCGGGAACGTGTGCACCTTGTCGGGGAAGGTCAGGCTGTTGAACAGGAACAGCCAGGGCTTGACGCCGTGCTGCTTTTCGATGGCAAAGCCGAGCAACCCTTTGCGCCGGGGCTCGGCCAGGTCCATGGCGAGCAACACACCGTTAGTGCCAGCATAGGCCTTGACCCGAAAATCGTCCTGGGCGTTGGTGACAAGTACGCGCATGGTTCACTCCTGTGAGGGACTGCCTGAGCATAGAGCAGTGATCCGGGTTGAGGGGGCAGATCCGGGACCGAGGTGATGCCTTCGCGAGCAAGCCCGCTCCCACATTTTATCTCTGTAAACAGATAATTCGTGAACACCGCAGAACCCGTGTGGGAGCGGGCTTGCTCGCGAAGGCGTCCGGCCAGACACCGCGCACTCAAACCACCTCATCAATATGCCGATACTGCGCCCCCAACTGCCCCGCCAATTGCCGGGCCCGGCCCAGGCGAATCGGGCCGCGTTCGATGTCGATCAACAGGCATGGGCAATCAAGAGACGGCAGTGACAGCTGCCCTTTGACTCGCCCATCGGTCATCAGCAACACCCGCTGTTGCTCCGCCGGGTAGCGCTTGCGCCGGACCGTCAACCAGCGTCCGGCCTCGTTCAGCGCTGCCAGTAACGGCGTGCCACCGCCGGCGCCGAGCCCGTCAAGCCAGTCCCGTAGCCCGGCCGAGGCCTTGAGCCCTTGCACCTGCCAGGCCGGTGCGCTGCCGCTGGCCGTCAGCAGCGCCAGCCGGGCGCGTTGGCGGTAGGCGTCATCGAACAGCTGCGCCAGCAGGCCTTTGCCATCGCTCAAGGCTTGATGACGCCGCGTCGAGGCCGAGGCGTCAACGATGACCAGCCATAGCTCATGGGGCGAACGATGGCGCTCGTGAAAGCGCAGGTCTTCACGCAGACGTGGACGCCCCATCAGCAAGGTGCCTGGCCAGTTCACCGCACCGCTGGCCGCCACTTTGCTGCGGCCCTGGCGCCCCTGATCCAAGCGTCCCGCACGGGGTCTGGCATTCGCCCCCGCGGGCGAACGGGGGCGAATGCCTAGGGCTTTTTTGGCCAGCTCGGCACATCACGCCGAGCACCGGTGGGCAATGCCCGGGCCGCCAGATCACCCCACTGACCCTGACCTTCGTCGGGCCTGGCGGTTTGATCGGCGGTGGCTGGCGGCGCCTGGGACGGCGCAGGGGCCGAAGGCTCACGCCTGCGATGACGCAAGGCAAACTCGGCAACCGCATCAATGTCTTCAGCCCCAATGGCCTCCGCCCCGCGCCACGCAGCATGAGCCCGGGCGGCCCGCAGCCAGACCAGGTCGGCGCGCAAACCATCGACCCCGGCGGCAAAACAGCGCTCGGTGATCTGCGCCAACGCCTGGTCATCCAGAGGAATCTGCATCAACCAGTCGCGAGCCTGCTGGCAGCGTTCGCGCAACTGCTGCTGGGTCGGTTCCCACTCCGCGCAGAACGCTGCCGGATCGCTGTCGAAATCCAGCCGGCGACGAATGATCTGCCCGCGCTCGACAGGTGCGGTGTGACCGTCCAAGACCACGTTCAGGCCGAAACGGTCGAGCAACTGCGGACGCAATTCACCTTCTTCCGGGTTCATGGTGCCGATCAATACAAAACACGCCGGATGCCGGTGTGAGAGACCGTCGCGCTCGATCAGGTTGGTGCCGCTGGCGGCCACGTCCAACAACAGGTCCACCAGATGATCAGGCAGCAGGTTCACTTCATCGACATACAACACGCCACCGTCGGCCTTGGCCAGCACGCCGGGAGAGAACTGCGCGCGCCCTTCCCCCAGGGCCACGTCCAGATCCAGGGTGCCCACCAAACGTTCCTCGGTGGCGCCCAGGGGCAAGGTGACGAACTGACCACTGGCCAGCAGATCCGCCAGGCCTCGAGCCAGGGTGGACTTGGCCATGCCACGCGGGCCTTCGATCAGCACACCGCCGATTTTCGGATCGATCGCCGCCAGGCACAGGGCCAGTTTCAGGTCATCGGCCCCGACCACGGCGCAGAGTGGGAAATGGGGGGTGTGGGTCATGGTCGATTCTCAAAGGTGGTCGGTAAGGTCGGTTTGGAGAAAATCTTTGTGGCGAGGGGATTTATCCCCGCTGGATCGCGAAGCGATCCCCCGCAGCTCGGGTGTGTCAGTTCTACCGGGTTGATCTTGTGGGGCCGCTTCGCAGCCCAGCGGGGATAAATCCCCTCGCCACAAGTTCTGCGCATGGCCGGCTGGCTAGACAATCAGCCATCCTCCTCGATGTCCAACAACAAGTTCTCCAGCGCCTCACGATACTCCCCAGGCTCCTGCCACATCCCTCGCTGCTGCGCTTCGAGCATGCGCTCGGTCATGTCGCGCAGGGCATCAGGGTTGTGCTGGCGGACGAAGTCCCGGGTGTCCGGGTCCAGCAGATAAGCCTCGGCCAGCAAGGCGTACTGGTGATCGTCGATCAACTGCGTGGTGGCGTCGAAGGCGAACAGGTTGTCCACCGTCGCCGCCAGTTCAAACGCACCTTTATAGCCGTGGCGCTTGACCCCGTCGATCCACTTCGGATTGGCCGCCCGGGAACGAATCACTCGGTTGAGCTCTTCTTTCAGCGTGCGGATCTTGGGCAAGTCCGGCTGGCTGTGATCGCCGTGGTAACTGGCCGCCGTTTCGCCGCCAAGGGTCTCCACCGCCGCCAGCATGCCGCCCTGGAACTGGTAGTAATCATTGGAATCGAGCAGGTCGTGTTCGCGATTGTCCTGGTTCTGCAACACCGCCTGCACCTGGCTCAAGCGCCGGGAAAACTGCTCCCGGGCGGCAGTGCCTTCATCGCCGGCGCCGTAGGCGTAGCCGCCCCAATTCAGGTAGACCTGCGCCAGGTCTTCGCGGCTCTGCCACAGGCGGCCGTCGATGGCACCCTGCACACCCGCGCCGTAGGCGCCGGGCTTGGCGCCGAAAATCCGCCAGCCGGCCTGACGGGCCGCGACCTCGGGTTCAAGGCCCGACTCCAACAGGGCCTGGCGCTCGCTGCGCACCTTCGCCGCCAAAGGATTCATGTCGTCCGGTTCGTCGAGGGCGGCGACGGCCTGCACCGCCGCATCGAACAGCCGGATCAGATTGGCAAAGGCGTCCCGGAAGAACCCGGAGACCCGCAGCGTGACATCGACCCGCGGCCGGTCCAGCAGGCTCAACGGCAGTATCTCGAAATCGTCGACTCGCTGGCTGCCCGTGGCCCACACCGGCCGCACGCCCATCAACGCCATGGCCTGGGCGATGTCGTCGCCGCCGGTGCGCATGGTGGCGGTGCCCCACACCGACAGACCGAGCTGGCGCAGGTGATCACCGTGGTCCTGCAAGTGCCGTTCGAGGATCAGGTTCGCCGACTGAAAACCGATGCGCCACGCGGTGGTGGTGGGCAGGTTGCGCACGTCCACCGAAAAGAAGTTGCGCCCGGTGGGCAGCACATCCAGGCGTCCGCGACTGGGCGCACCGCTGGGGCCGGCCGGTACGAAGCGCCCGCTCAAGGCATCGAGCAAACCGCGGATTTCCGCCGGGCCGCAGGCGTCCAGACGCGGCGCCACGACGCCGCGCAGGTTTTCAATAATGCTGTTCACCGTCTCCCAACCCGGCGCCTGAAGTTGCTCGACCACCCCTTCCAGCGCCTGCTCGATCAATTGCCCGGCGAACAATTCCAAACGCTCCCGAGTATCGCCAGCAGTACGCCAAGGTTCGCCGCTGATACGACGCAAGGCGTCAGGACAAGCGCCGGTCCAGGGTTCGGCCAGCGCACAATCCAGCGGATCGAAACCCAACGCGAAGGCCTTGGCCAGCGCCCGCAGCAAACTGGACTGCGCGCCCTTGCCATCGCCCCGAGGAATGCGCAGCAACGCCAGCAAGGTGTCGATGCGCAACCGTGCGGTAGGTGACTCGCCGAAAATGTGCAGGCCGTCGCGGATCTGCGACTCCTTCAGATCGCACAGGTAGGTGTCCAGGCGCGGCAGCCAGATGGCAACGTCAGCGTCGCCGTCCAGTTGCAACTCGCGGTCGATGTGGGTTTCGCGCACCAGGTTCAGAATGTCTCGCTGCAATTCCCGGGCGCGGCGGGGGTCGAGCAGTTGCGCTTCGTAGTATTCGTCAGCCAACAGTTCAAGGTTACGCAGCGGCCCATAGGTTTCGGCCCGGGTCAGCGGCGGCATCAAGTGATCGATGATCACAGCCTGGGTGCGACGCTTGGCCTGGGCGCCCTCGCCCGGGTCATTGACGATGAACGGATAGATGTTCGGCAACGGTCCCAGCAGCGCATCCGGCCAGCAGTTTTCCGACAGCCCGACGCCCTTGCCCGGCAGCCATTCGAGGTTGCCGTGCTTGCCGACATGAATCAGCGCGTGGACGCCGTAGGTGTGCCGCAGCCAGAAATAAAACGCCAGGTAGCCATGGGGCGGCACCAGGTCCGGGTCGTGGTAAACGGCACTCGGGTCGACTTGGTAACCCCGGGCCGGCTGGATACCGACAAACGTCAGGCCCAGGCGCACGCCAGCAATCATCAGCCGGCCATCGCGGAACATCGGATCCTGTTCGGGCGCGCCCCAGCGCTCCAGCACTGCTTGGCGATTGGCCTCGGGCAGCGCGTCGAACATGGCCTGGTAGGCGTCGAGGGCCAGGCTCTGGTGACACGGACGCAGGTCGAGGCTGTCCAGATCATTGCTGACCCCACCGAGCAACTGCTGGATCAGCGCAGTGCCGCTCGCCGGCAGTTCGGCCGGCAGCGGGTAGCCCTCGGCCTGCATGGCCCGCAGGATATTCACCGCCGCGGCCGGGGTGTCCAGGCCGACGCCGTTACCGATGCGCCCATCCCGGGTCGGGTAGTTGGCGAGGATCAGCGCCACCCGCTTCTGCGAATTGGGCAGGCACGCCAGGGTGGTCCAGCGCCACGCCAACTCAGCGACAAAATCCATGCGCTCGGGCACGGCCCGGTAGCAGACCACATCGCTCTGGCTACGCTCGCTGCGCCAGGCCAGGTCCTTGAAACTGATGGGGCGACTGATGATCCGCCCGTCCAGTTCCGGCAGGGCAATGTGCATCGCCAGATCCCGCGGGCCCAGGCCTTGCTCACTGGCGCGCCAGCCAGGCTCGTTGTCCTGGGCGCAGATCGCCTGGATCACCGGAATATTGCGGCGAAACGGTCGCACGTGCGGCGCTTCGGGGCTCGATTGGGCGAAGCCGGTGGTGTTGAGGATCACCCCCGCCGCCACCTCATCCAGCCAGTCTTCGACCATGGCCAGGCAACCGGGCTCCTTGAGGCTCGCCACGGCAATGGGCAAGGGATTGAGCCCCGCCGCTTGCAGGCGCTGGCAAAACACGTCGATGAACGCCGTGTTCGCCGCTTGCAGGTGAGAGCGATAAAACAGGACCGCCGCCACCGGCTGCTCGGCCCGCCAGTCGCGTTGCCAATCGCTCAGGGTGGCGTTGGTTGTTTGCGGATGGTAGATCGCCGTACGCGGCAGGGCTTGGGGTTCACCCCAAGGATAGTCGCGAGCGAACCATTGGCTGGCCAGGTTATGGAACAGATCCAGGGCATTGCCCAAACCACCCTGGCGCAGGAACTGCCAGAGACGGTCCCGATCCTCATTGGGCACGTTGCTCAAGTCGCTGAGTTCCGGGTCCGGTCGATCGTCCCCCGGCACCAGGATCAGCTTCACCCCACGCCCGGCCAGTTCCATCAGGCGTTCAATGCCATAGCGCCAATAACCGATGCCGCCATGCAGGGAGAGCAGGATGACCTTGGCGTGACGCAACACGTCGTCGAAATACAGATCCACCGAGGCGTGGTTCTGCACCTGCATCGGGTTGGCGAGGCGAAACTGCGGGTAGTCGTCGGGCAACTGCCGCGCCGCTTCGGCCAGCAACGCCAGGCTGGAGTCGCCGCTGCACAGGATCACCAGCTCGGCGGGGGTCTGTCCGAGATCGGCAATGTTGTCGTCCGACACGAATCCGCCGGGCTGGGTCCTGAGCAGGTGCATGGCTTAGACGCTGAGGGCGGCGCGCAATTGCGCTTCGAGCAGCCCTGCATCCAGCGCTTGGCCGATCAGCACCAGGCGGGTCACCCGCGTTTCATCGGCGCCCCACTGGCGGTCGAAATGTTTGTCGAAGCGCGTGCCCACGCCCTGGATCAGCAAACGCATCGGCTTGCCGGGAATTGCCGCGAACCCCTTGACCCGCAGCACGCCGTGCTGGACCACCAGTTGAGTCAGCGCGTCCAGCAGCAGGCTTTCGTCGGCCTGGGGCAGCTCGATGGAAATGGAATCGAAGGCGTCGTGATCGTGGTCGTCATCGTCGCCGTCATGGTGATGGTCGTGATGGCTGTGGCGGCTGTCGATGTGCTCCTCGGAGCCAGCGCCCAGGCCGATCAGCACTTCCAGGGGCAGGCGACCGCTACTGGCTTCGATGACCTTGACCGCCGGCGGCAGCTCCTCGGCCACTTCCAGGCGCACCTTGGCCAGGTCTTCAGGGCTGATCAGGTCGGCTTTGTTGAGGATCACCAGGTCGGCGCTCGCCAGTTGATCGGCGAACAGCTCGTGCAGCGGTGATTCATGGTCCAGATTCGGGTCAAGTTTGCGCTGGGCATCGACCTGGTCCGGGAACGCGGCGAACGTGCCGGCGGCCACGGCCGGGCTGTCGACCACGGTGATCACCGCATCGACAGTGCAAGCGCTACGGATTTCCGGCCACTGGAAAGCCTGGACCAGCGGTTTGGGCAGGGCCAGGCCGGAAGTTTCGATGAGGATGTGGTCAAGGTCACCGCGCCGCGCCACCAACTCGCGCATCACCGGGAAAAACTCTTCCTGTACGGTGCAGCACAGGCAACCGTTGGCCAATTCATAGACGCGACCGCTGGCTTCTTCTTCGGTGCAGCCGATCGAGCACTGCTTGAGGATCTCGCCGTCGATGCCCAGTTCACCGAATTCGTTGACGATCACGGCGATGCGGCGGCCCTGGGCGTTGTCGAGCATGTGCCGCAGCAAGGTGGTTTTACCCGACCCGAGGAAACCGGTGACGATGGTGACAGGGAGTTTGGCCAGTGTTTTCATCGGATGCCCTTTGGCAAGGTGGCGGGCAAACGGGACGACAACCCGCACGCATGGGCGCACGCGGAAGATTTCGCCACCGGATCACCCCGCCCGGTTGTAGTGAGAATCTGTGTCGAGGCAGGTCTCCTGGCTGACGGCGGGCCAGTCATTCGACTGGCAGTGGCTGCGCCTTCCCGTGCACCCTTGGTAAAAGAGCATGCACAGTGGCCTTGCAGCAACATCACCGTTCACAGTTGCGGGGGCAGCCGCGGCTTGGACCGCGTTCCCTTCTTAGCTTCGACCAAAGCCGAAGAACCTCGAAGGCGCAAGGCTACGCAGGGTGTGGGGGCGGGTCAATCTCCAGAGAGTTCGGTGGTGCATGTGCTGCCGCCTTCGCGAGCAAGCCCGCTCCCACATTGGATCTGCATTGGCCTCAAGTTTTGGGCCCGGCGAAGATCCAGTGTGGGAGCGGGCTTGCTCGCGAAAGGCGCAACTCGGTGCCAGGCCGATAATCCATGCCAATTGACGCCCCGCCCCCGCCCATGCTCTCCTGTGCGCCTAGTTACGGGTGCCCTTCACAGGGTGAAACGGGAAACCGGTGAATCGTGTGCTTTACTTCAAGGCCACGTCAGTCCGGTGCTGCCCCCGCAACGGTAAGCGAGAGAAGCGTCAGAGCCACTGTGCCTCACGGCATGGGAAGGTGACGCTTGTCGGCCAGGCACAAGCCCTGCCCCTCGCGAGCCCGGAGACCGGCCCATGACTCATGCATCAACAAACCCGCGGTGGGCGGGCGCTGTTCGAACCTTGGCGGGCTTGTGCCCGGGGTTTCATTGCGCTCGCTTCACCCGATGACAAGACCATAGGGAAGCGCCATGTCGACCATCAGCAGCACCGCCCGTACCGCCAGCAGTTCCACAACCCTGAGCCAGCGCCTGAGCGCAGCGATTTTCGCCTCGATCCTCGGCGCGGGTCTGGTCTATTTCGCCGGTTTCTCCCACATCGAAGCGGTGCACAACGCGGCCCACGACACCCGCCACAGCGCCGCATTCCCGTGCCATTGAGACCTGATGACATGATCAAGCGTATCGCCCAAACTGCCGGTTTCAGCGGGTTGCTGGCCGCCCTGCTGCTGACCCTCCTCCAGAGTTTCTGGGTATCGCCGCTGATTCTGCAGGCCGAAACCTTCGAAAGCGCACCGACTACCGAGGTCCATGAACACGCTGCCGGGGTTGCTCATGCCCATGACGGCGAAGCGTGGGAGCCGGAAGACGGTTGGCAGCGAGTGCTCTCCACCACCGGCGGCAATCTGGTGGTCGCGGTGGGTTTTGCCCTGATGTTAGCGGGCTTGTACACCTTGCGTGCGCCCACCCGCACGTCCCAAGGCTTGCTCTGGGGGCTGGCCGGTTATGCCACCTTCGTTCTGGCGCCGACCCTTGGCCTGCCACCGGAGTTGCCCGGTACGGCCGCGGCCGATCTGGCCCAGCGACAAATGTGGTGGATCGGTACGGCGGCGTCCACGGCGGTGGGCATCGCCCTGATGGTCTTTGGCAGGCATTGGTTGCTCAAATTGCTGGGCGTGGCGACCTTGCTGGTGCCCCATGTTATCGGCGCACCGCAGCCTGAGGTCCACTCGATGCTGGCGCCCGAAGCACTTGAAAGCCAATTCAAGCTCGCCTCGCAAGTGACCAACGTCGCGTTCTGGCTGGCCTTGGGCCTGGTTAGCGCATGGTTGTTCCGTCGCGGCGACCAGGCTCACCACGACGCATGAGCGCCGGGCCGATCCTGGTGGTCGGCCTGGGCTGTCAACGCGGCTGCCCGGCCAGCACATTGCGGGCATTGCTTGATCAGACCTTGCTGGCGCATGGCATTGAGCTCTCCCGGGTTCGCGCCTTGGCCAGTATTGACCTCAAGCGTGACGAGCCGGGTCTGCTGGAACTGGCCGAGCAACTGAAGTTGCCGCTGACCTGCTTCAATGCCGGGCAGTTGTCCAGCTATCAGCAGCGGCTCAGTCACCGCTCTGAAATCGCGTTTGAGCACACCGGTTGCTATGGCGTCGCCGAAAGCGCCGCCCTGGCGCTGGCCGACCGGTTGGGCGCAACGCCTGCGACGCTGCTGATTCCTCGCCAAAAGACCCCAAGCGCCACGCTGGCATTGGCGGTCACGTCGTAAACCCCGATAATTCGCGCCCTGGATCATGAGCGATCTTCATTCAAAGGGTCGCCCACTCACCTTTAGGAACCGGTCATGACCGTTTATTTCATTGGCGCCGGCCCTGGCGACCCGGAACTGATCACTGTCAAAGGCCAGCGACTGATCCGCAGCTGCGCGGTGATCATCTACGCCGGCTCCCTGGTGCCCACAGCCGTGCTGGAAGGCCACAGCGCCGAACAGGTGATCAACAGCGCCGAGCTGCACCTGGAGCAGATTATCGAGTTGATCAAGGCTGCTCATCTCAAGGGCCAGGACGTGGCCAGGGTGCACTCCGGCGACCCGAGCCTGTACGGCGCCATTGGCGAGCAGATTCGCTGCCTGCGGGAACTGGGCATCCCGTTCGAGATCATCCCCGGTGTGACCGCGACCTCAGCCTGCGCCGCCCTGCTGGGCACCGAACTGACCTTGCCGGACGTGTCCCAAAGCCTGATCCTCACCCGCTACGCGGACAAAACCGCGATGCCCGCCGGCGAAGAACTGGGCAGCCTGGCGCAGCACGGGGCAACCATGGCGATTCACCTGGGCGTCAATCATCTGGAAAAAATCGTCAGCGAACTGCTGCCCCACTACGGCGCGGATTGCCCGATCGCGGTGATTCACCGGGCGACATGGCCGGATCAGGATTGGGTGGTGGGTACGCTGGCTGATATTGCCGAAAAGGTCCAGGCCAAGGGCTTTCGGCGCACGGCGCTGATCCTGGTGGGGCGTGTGCTGGGCAATGATGTGTTCAGTGAGTCGTCGCTGTACCGCGCCGGGCATGCGCATCTCTACAGGCCCTGACCCGATCAGTAAGAATCAACCTCCCCCTGTGGAGCAGGTATTCGCAAAGTCCATGTCTGACGCAGTTTTTGTGGCGAGGGGATTTATCCCCGTTGGGCTGCGCAGCAGCCCCAGATCTCGTTTGCGATATGTCAGATAATCGATGGGGCCTTCTCGGCCCCAACGGGGATAAATCCCCTCGCCACAATCAGTAGTAGGCGTTTTCTTTCTGCGTGTGGTCGGTCACGTCGCGCACACCCTTGAGCTCCGGGATACGCTCGAGCAAGGTGCGCTCGATGCCTTCCTTCAAGGTCACGTCGGCCTGGCCGCAGCCCTGGCAGCCGCCGCCGAACTGGAGCACGGCGATGCCGTCTTCCACTACGTCAATCAGCGAAACCTGGCCGCCGTGACTGGCCAGCCCCGGATTGATTTCGGT
This sequence comes from Pseudomonas halotolerans, assembly GCF_039581215.1. Lineage (NCBI taxonomy): Bacteria > Pseudomonadati > Pseudomonadota > Gammaproteobacteria > Pseudomonadales > Pseudomonadaceae > Pseudomonas > Pseudomonas halotolerans. Next base: position 7,044 of record NZ_JBCNTJ010000028.1, on the reverse strand, counting down.
TTGCAGGTAATAATTGATGCGTTCGTTGACCGGGCTGTCGGCGTTGACCATCGGCACCTTGGCGTTCGGCGCCTTGATGGTCAGCTGGCCGCCCATGCGGTCGGTGGCGTAGTCGACCACCGCATCGTCCAGGAACGCTTCGCTGAACGAGTCGATGTAGGCGGTGAAGCTCTTGAGCCCCAGCGCGGTGTCTTCAGGTTTCTCTTCCCCCGGCTTGCAGTAGGCAATGCAGGTTTCAGCGTACTGGGTGCCGGGCTGGGTGATGAAGATGCGGATCCCGATACCTGGGGTATTCTGCTTGGACAGCAGGTCAGCCAGGTAATCGTGGGCGGCATCGGTAATGGTAATGGCGGTCATGGAAACTCCTCGCAGGCTTGTCGGCAGTTTACGCCAATCATCGCGCCGGACAAAGTCCTAGTATTTTTGTCGGGAAAGCGCCCGATTATCCTGGTCAGAGATTCTGGTAACGGTTTATGTCCAGCACGCCGGTCTCCAGTGGCTCCGTCTCCTGGATATACCGGCTCAGGTCGTGGAAGTACTGCCAGAACTGCGGATGACTGCGCCTGATCCCCCAACGCTCGACAATCCGCTCGAACGCCTGCCCGTCCCGGGCGCTTTCCATGGCGTCGACAAAGGCCGGAACCTGCTCGGCGGGGATGTTGAACATGAAGTTCGGATAGCTGCTGAGCACGCCCGGATAGACTGTCAAGGTGTCCAGCCCCGGCTGGTATCGCAGCGCCTCGCCCAGCAAAAATGCCACGTTACTGTGAGCGCGGTTGCGCAGCAGGCTGTAAACCTCACGGCGACCGCTGACGGTTTCGACGCGCAGCAGGGTCGCTTCCGGCAACTGATGGATGACGCTCAGACCCGCCGCCGGTCGCGAAACCAGACGACTGAGGGCCTGTTCGGCGTTCTGCAGAGCCAGGTCAATGTTCGGGCGCGAGCAATAGGCGCCGTCGCAACGGTTGATCGGATCGGGCCGGGCGTCCAAGTCGCCGTAACGGAGCAGCAATTGCCGGGCGAAGTCACGCTTGGGGTCACGCTCGTCGAGTATGAGGGCCGTCGGTTTGTCGTCGTCGATGGCCTCGTAATCAAGCCACATCTTGAATTTTCCGCCCGACTGATACCAATCGTTGAGGTAGTCCTCGCGGGAATCAGCTGGCATCAGGCGCAGGAAGTTCTGCTCCGCACCGTTGCGAATCAGGTCGAAATACAATCGGGTCTGGGCCTGGTGGGACACGTTGCCGAACACGTCGAAGTTCACCGCCAACTGATAATACGTGCGCTCCAGCAACGGAAAGTCGAACAGCCACATCGTCTGCGGCACCTCGCCAATCAGGCCCTTGGTGACGGAAGCACTGTCGAAATGCCGAAAAATGCTCAGCAAGGCATTGTCGTTACCGGCCCACAGCGTCGACCAACTGGGCGCCGGCAGGTCGGCGTAGTTGTCGCGACGCAAGGCTTCGTACTCGTTGCGCTTGTCCCGGTAGTCCAGCCACAGGCTCAGGACGCTGCCCACGTCGTCATTCTGCCCAGGCATCGCCAGCAACGGCGTGGCCTGGCCGCGATAGTTCGGGTCGGTGATGTACAGGTCATGTTCGGGGGCCTGGAACAGCGCCCAGAAGTTGTCGCGAATCACGTCCGTGGCGATCTGGCCCCGGCAAACCGGGCCGCGGATAAAGGTGCGCACGAAATACTCGGCGTTATCGAGCATGAACTGATAGCGGGCCTGGGCCGGGATCGCTTCGAAGGTGGAGAACGGATTGGCCCGGCGCTCCGGCCCGTACCCTGGCAACGCAGTGACCTGCCATCGGCCGCTGTAGAACAGGCTCTTGATCCGCGCCATTTTCGCCGCGCTCAAGCCGTAGGTGATATGGGTCTTGTGCACGATCACCCCTTGCACCGGCCAGAGCCGGTAGTACACGCGGGTGCCGGGGTCATCGTTCGGGCGGCGGGTGTTGATCAGGTCGATTGGCTGGCCGGTAGGCGTGCGCGAACGTACCCACTGGAAGAAATGCCCCGGCTCGCCATCCTTGAAATAAATGTGCGCCAGAAACCAGTGCTCGAACAGCCACCGGCCCACCAGGCTTTCCCGGGCGCCGGGGGCGTTGAGCAGGTTTTCCCACTGCACCACCTGCAAGGCTTCGGCGGCGCTCGGCGCCAGCGCCTGCTGATCGATGGGTGCACCTGCGGCCAGCCAGCGCTGCAAGGTCTGATATTGCTGGTCGGTCAGGCCCGTGACCGCTAGGGGCATGCCTTCCTTGGGATGCGCGCCAGCATACTCGTCGAATTGCCCTGGCATCGGGCAACTGTTGTCACGGTTCAGGCCCAGCACGATTTCCTCCGGCAGCTTGGCGTTAGGCTGCAGCGGCGTGCGATGCCCCAGCTCAAGCATGCGCGCCATCAACGCGGCCTGACTGCCCTGGGCATCGAGCACGGAATAGAAACCCATGCGCTGCCACGCCTGCGGGCCAGAGGCGTCATAGAACAAGCGGGTCGGGTCAGCGGCCTGGCGCCGCTCGCCGTCGTACACCGACAGTTTGCTCGCGCCGCGGGCTACGCCTTCGCCACTGCCCAGATTCAACTGGCAGGCGGAGTCGTAGCAGGCGTGGCAGGCCACGCATTTTTCCGTGAAGATCGGTTGGATGTCGCGAGTGTAGGAAATCGCCGGGGCGGGATCCTTTGCCGCTGAGTTAAAAGACAACAGCAGCAACAGACTGCCGAATAAGACGCGGTACGGCATGTCTCGGGTCCCTAAGAGATAGTCCGGCGATTCTACCGGCCCGGCAACGCCTTGCAAACATGAGCGATATTCATGCAAAAGCCACCCATGATCAAATCCTGCACAGGTTTGCTATCATCCCCGCCTTCGTAATGGTCTTTTTCCAGGTAGTCCTATGTCCGATCGCAGCGCTCGCCTTTATCTTCTCCAGCAAGCCCTCAAGGAACGCATTCTGATCCTCGACGGCGGCATGGGCACGATGATCCAGAGCTACAAGCTTGAGGAACAGGACTATCGCGGCAAGCGTTTCGCCGACTGGCCGAGCGACGTCAAGGGCAACAACGATTTGCTGGTACTGAGCCGCCCGGATGTGATCGGCGCCATCGAGAAAGCCTACCTGGATGCCGGTGCCGACATTCTGGAAACCAACACCTTCAACGCCACCCAGGTGTCCCAGGCCGACTACGGCATGCAGGGCCTGGCCTACGAGCTGAACCTGGAAGGCGCGCGCCTGGCCCGAAAAGTCGCCGACGCCAAGACCCTGGAAACCCCGGACAAGCCGCGCTTCGTCGCCGGCGTGCTGGGCCCGACCAGCCGCACCTGCTCGCTGTCGCCAGACGTGAACAACCCCGGCTATCGCAACGTGACCTTCGACGAACTGGTGGAGAATTACACCGAGGCCACCAAAGGCCTGATCGAAGGTGGCGCCGACCTGATCCTCATCGAAACCATTTTTGACACGCTCAATGCCAAGGCAGCGATTTTCGCCGTGCAAGGGGTGTACGAGGAATTAGGCGTCGAACTGCCGATCATGATCTCCGGCACCATCACCGACGCGTCCGGCCGCACCCTGTCCGGCCAGACCACCGAAGCCTTCTGGAACTCCGTCGCTCACGCCAAGCCGATTTCCGTTGGGTTGAACTGCGCCCTCGGTGCCAGCGAACTGCGCCCGTACCTCGAAGAACTGTCGAACAAGGCCAGCACCCACGTATCGGCGCACCCGAACGCCGGGCTGCCCAATGAATTCGGTGAATACGATGAACTGCCGGTGGACACCGCCAAGGTCATCGAAGAGTTTGCCCAGAGCGGCTTCCTGAACATCGTCGGCGGCTGCTGCGGCACCACCCCGGCGCACATCGAAGCCATCGCCAAGGCCGTGGCCGGCTATGCACCGCGGCAGATTCCGGAGATCCCGCGGGCTTGCCGCCTGTCGGGCCTGGAACCGTTCACCATCGATCGCAGCTCCTTGTTCGTCAACGTCGGCGAGCGGACCAACATCACCGGTTCGGCCAAGTTCGCCCGCCTTATCCGCGAAGACAATTACACCGAAGCCCTGGAAGTGGCCCTGCAGCAGGTCGAGGCCGGCGCGCAGGTGATCGACATCAACATGGACGAGGGCATGCTCGATTCGAAGAAGGCCATGGTGACCTTCCTCAATCTGATTGCCGGCGAGCCGGACATTTCCCGGGTGCCGATCATGATCGACTCCTCGAAATGGGAAGTGATCGAAGCGGGCCTCAAGTGCATCCAGGGCAAGGGCATCGTCAACTCCATCAGCATGAAGGAAGGCGTCGAGCAGTTCATCCATCACGCCAAGCTGTGCAAACGCTATGGCGCCGCTGTGGTGGTGATGGCCTTCGACGAAGCCGGCCAGGCCGACACCGAAGCGCGCAAGAAGGAAATCTGCAAGCGTTCCTACGACATCCTGGTCAATGAAGTCGGTTTCCCGCCGGAAGACATCATCTTTGACCCGAACATCTTCGCCGTCGCCACCGGCATCGAAGAGCACAACAACTATGCCGTGGATTTCATCAACGCCTGCGCCTACATCCGCGACGAACTGCCCTATGCGCTGACCTCCGGTGGCGTGTCCAACGTATCCTTCTCGTTCCGCGGCAACAACCCGGTGCGCGAGGCGATTCATTCGGTGTTCCTGCTGTATGCAATCCGCGCGGGCCTGACCATGGGCATCGTCAACGCCGGCCAACTGGAGATCTACGACCAGATCCCGGTGGAACTGCGCGACGCGGTGGAAGACGTGATCCTCAACCGCACGCCTGAAGGCACCGACGCCCTGCTCGCCATTGCCGACAAGTACAAGGGCGACGGCAGCGTCAAGGAAGCTGAAACCGAAGAGTGGCGTGGCTGGGAAGTGAACAAGCGCCTGGAGCATGCGCTGGTCAAAGGCATCACCACGCACATCGTCGAAGATACCGAAGAGTCTCGCCAGTCCTTCGCCCGCCCGATCGAAGTCATCGAAGGCCCGTTGATGGCCGGCATGAACATCGTCGGCGACCTGTTTGGCGCCGGCAAAATGTTTCTGCCCCAGGTGGTGAAATCCGCCCGGGTGATGAAGCAGGCCGTGGCCCATTTGATTCCCTTCATCGAGGCGGAAAAAGGCGACAAGCCCGAAGCCAAGGGCAAGATCCTGATGGCCACGGTCAAGGGCGACGTCCATGACATCGGCAAGAACATCGTCGGCGTGGTGCTCGGTTGCAACGGCTATGACGTGGTCGACCTGGGCGTGATGGTGCCAGCGGAGAAAATCCTCCAAGTCGCCAAGGAGCAGAAGTGCGACATCATCGGCCTGTCCGGCCTGATCACTCCGTCCCTGGACGAGATGGTGCATGTGGCCCGCGAGATGCAGCGCCAGGATTTTCACCTGCCCCTGATGATCGGTGGCGCCACGACCTCCAAAGCCCATACGGCGGTGAAGATCGAACCCAAGTACAGCAACGACGCGGTGATCTACGTCACCGATGCCTCGCGCGCCGTGGGCGTGGCCACCCAGTTGCTGTCCAAGGAACTCAAGCCAGCCTTCGTCGAGAAAACCCGCCTGGAGTACATCGACGTTCGCGAGCGCACCGCCAACCGCAGCGCCCGTACCGAACGCCTGAGCTACCCGGCCGCCGTGGCGAAGAAACCGCAGTTCGACTGGAGCAGCTACCAGCCGGTCAAGCCGACCTTTACCGGCGCCCGGGTACTGGAGGATATCGACCTCAACGTCCTGGCCGAATACATCGACTGGACACCGTTCTTCATTTCCTGGGACCTGGCCGGCAAGTACCCGCGCATCCTCACCGACGAAGTGGTCGGCGAAGCAGCCACCGCGCTGTACGCCGATGCCCGGGCGATGCTGCGCAAGCTCATCGACGAGAAACTCATCAGCGCCCGCGCGGTGTTCGGCTTCTGGCCGGCCAACCAGGTGCATGACGACGATCTGGAAGTCTATGGCGAGGATGGCAAGCTACTGGCCCGCTTGCATCACCTGCGCCAGCAGATCATCAAGACCGACGGCAAACCGAACTTCTCCCTGGCCGACTTCGTCGCGCCCAAGGACAGCGGCGTGACCGACTACGTGGGCGGCTTCATCACCACCGCCGGCATCGGCGCCGAAGAAGTCGCCAAGGCCTACCAGGAAGCCGGCGACGACTACAACTCGATCATGGTCAAGGCTCTGGCCGACCGCTTGGCCGAGGCCTGCGCCGAATGGCTGCACCAGCAGGTGCGCAAGGAACATTGGGGCTACGCCAAGGACGAAAGCCTGGACAACGACGCCCTGATCAAAGAGCAGTACACCGGCATCCGCCCTGCCCCCGGCTACCCGGCCTGCCCGGATCATACCGAGAAGGCCACCTTGTTCCGCCTGCTCGACCCCACGGCCAGCGAACTGAAGGCCGGACGTAGCGGCGTGTTCCTCACCGAGCATTACGCCATGTTCCCGGCGGCAGCCGTCAGCGGTTGGTATTTCGCCCATCCCCAGGCGCAATACTTCGCCGTGGGCAAGATCGACAAGGATCAGGTCCAGAGCTATACCGCGCGCAAAGGTCAGGACTTGAGCGTGACGGAGCGCTGGTTGGCGCCGAATTTGGGTTACGACAACTAGTAGGATTGCGTCGGACAAAAAGATCGCAGCCTGCGGCAGCTTCTACGGGTATTGGTGTACCCCTGTAGGCGCTGGCGAAGCCTGCGATCTTTTTTCGCGGGTTGTCTATGCTTGTTCCAAACCCATGGCAGACGAGGGATTTATGGACGATCCAGTCGACAACAAGCCGCCGACCCTGTGGCAGATGATGCACAGCGTACTGGCTGCCGCTTTCGGCGTGCAGAGCGGCAAAAACCGCGCCCGTGACTTCACCCACGGCAAGCCGAGTCACTTCGTGATATTGGGCATCGTCTTCACGGTGATCTTCGCCCTGACGCTGTTTGGCATCGTCAAACTGGTGGTGCATCTGGCGGGGTTGTAACGCTCCCCAACACAACACATGACCCTGTGGGAGCGGGCTTGCTCGCGAAGGCGGTGGATCAGTCAGAATTGATAT
>NZ_JBCNTJ010000027.1:0-37867 GCF_039581215.1 Pseudomonas halotolerans | reverse complement strand
CGACGCTCTTCCGATCAGCGTCGGCACAAAAAAACGCCGACGCTGGCAAAGCCGTCGGCGTTGAAACTTCAAAACCCTTGCTGTTCGATCAGAACGCCGGCAGTACCGCGCCGCTGTATTTCTTCTCGATGAATGCCTTCACTTCCGGGCTGGTCAGAGCCTTGGCCAGTTTCTGCATGGCCGGGCTGTCCTTGTTGTCCGGGCGAGCCACCAGGAAGTTCACGTACGGCGAATCCGAACCTTCGATGACCAGCGCATCCTTGGCCGGGTTAAGACCCGCTTCCAAGGCGTAGTTGGTGTTGATCATGTCCAGGTCGACCTGATCCAGCACACGCGGCAGCATGGCCGACTCCAGCTCCTTGAACTTGAAGTTCTTCGGGTTCTTGGCGATGTCCTTGGGGGTCGCCAGGGCGTTTTTCGGGTCCTTGAGCTCGATCAGACCAGCCTTCTGCAACAGGATCAGGGCACGACCACTGTTACTGCCTTCGTTGGGGATGGCGATGGTCGCGCCGTCCTTGAGTTCGGCCAGGCTTTTGACTTTCTTCGAGTAACCACCGAACGGTTCCACATGCACGCCGATCACGGTCACAAGATCAGTGCCTTTGCCTTCGTTGAAGCTCTTGAGGTACGGCAGGGTCTGGAAGTAGTTGGCGTCCAGACGCTTCTGATCCACCTGTACGTTGGGTTGAACGTAGTCGGTGAACACCTTGATTTGCAGGTCCACGCCTTCTTTGGCCAAGGCCGGCTTGATCAACTCGAGAATTTCGGCGTGGGGTACCGGGGTGGCCGCCACGACCAGTTTCTCCGCCGCCTGGGCCAGACCCGCCGTCAGAGAGGCTGCCAATGCGGTGAATAACAGAACCTTTTTCATGCAGTGTCCTTATCGAAAATCACCGTCGTCATGGACCACGGTCAAAAAATGGAAGTGCCAGCGAAGTGCTATCGCTGGCGTGGTGCCGAAGATACCGATATTTTTTATGCCTCAACAATACTTTTTTGTGAGCCATATATAACAATAATTTATATATGGAAAGCGTAAGGACCACCCTTCATGCGAATCGGATATCCGCGCTTCGCTCCCGGATGTCACCGTAGATATCCTCAGGTGCCTCGCCCCGTCGAGGGTTACTGAGGCTTTCCCCCGTCAGTCCCAGAAACGCTTGGGCCTTTTCAATGTACTTGTCCCTATCGACGGTGTAGATGGCGCCCTTGATCGGGTAGTGGGCATAGCTGACCACATCCTTGGCAGTCAGCACATCCCGCAGATCATTTTGCACAGCAATGAGGTTGCGCCGTCCGCCGCCTCGGACCAAAGGACTCGCAGCCTTGGCATAGGCACCGATGCGCGTCCCGCGCAACGCGTTGCTGCGGCCCAGCGTCACGGCGTCACCGAGCGACTCGACCGTATTGCGCAGGGCGACCGAGGTCCCTCTGTTCAGCAGTTTTCCTGTCAGGGAAGCCCCGCCGGACACGGCGCCCAAGGCCAGGCTGGCGTAGCTCAGCACCTGGGTGGCGACAGCGTCCGGAGCCACCTCTTCCAGCACGATCGACGCGATCGATGCCGCACCTGACACCACTTCCAGGGTCAACGCCGTTGCGGCCGAAAACGAGATGCCGACCAAGGGGGCGGAGGCGCCGAGGGTCGCCAGGGTGAACACAACGGATGCGATGGCGAAAGCAGCGGTAATGCCAATCTTGATCCAGCCCCAGGTCGAGATATGGCCGGTGGGATCGCTCAGATTGATCGGGTCGCCGAGACAATAGGCATAGGGATTGAGGCCACCGCCATCGAAAGGGCTCCAGCTGTCTGGCCGGTGAAATCGCATCAGTACCGGATCGTACGCCCGATAGCCGTTGCCCAGCAGATAACAGCCGGTCACCGGGTCCTGCGGCTCGCCGCCGAGACCGAACAGACTGCCCAATCCGTCTGCCGCTGCGCGTTGCCCATAGGGCGAATAGGCATGCCGCGGGCTGTCGTCGCCGGACAGTGCCTGCAAGACGTTACCGCAGCCGTCGGTTCTGAATAGCACCGTCTCCTGGCCGTGGGACAGCGCCAGCAACTGCCGCCCTTCGTGCAGGAGGCTGCGGCTATCCTCCCCGGTGACTTCGCTGCACAACTGCTCGGCGCGGTAGAAGCGCCGACACGGCTTCTGCCCTGCCCGTTCAACGGCATGAAGCCGGTCAGAGGCATCGTACCGATAACGCGCCAATATCGACCTGGCGTCAGCCGAAGCCACACTCTCCAAGCGCCCCAGTTCGTCGTAGATCAACTGACGTCCATAGGCATCGTTGAGCAGATTGCCGTCATCGTCGTAGCGGAAAGTCGAATGGGCGGATGCATAGTCCGGATGACTGTGGCTGACGCCGCTGAGTTGCGTTTTATCCGCCAGGTCATATCGATACGTGGCCGTGTTCACGCCGCCTGCGAAATGCGTGACGACCTGGCGGATGTTATCCAGACCGTCATAGGTAAAGTCCTGCCCGAGGATCACTTTACCCTGAGCGTCCACTGGCCCCTGCCCGCCTTGACAGGCGTAACGCGTCAACCGCCCTCGCAGGTCATAGGCAAACATCTCGTCACGCAAGAGCCCGCTGGACTTGAGCGTACGCTGGCTGAGCCTGTCGCCCGGGCCGAACGACTGGGCCACCTCGACGACGTCATTTCCCTGGGAGGAACGCCGAAGGATTTCGCGGCCAAAGTCGTCGTAGTCCAGATCGGTGACCAACGAAAGGCCCGATCGAGGATCGCTGACGGTGATGCGCTTGACCTGCTCCTGGGCATCGTACGAGTACGTGGTGGTGATACGCTCCTGAGCGGGGAGGGCGGCAGGGCCTTGGGTGATGCCCGTCAGACGTCCCGTCTGATCATAAACGCAGGTGCGAACCGTGCCACTGACGTCCGTGTAGCCAATCGGCTTGCCCATCAGCGAATAGGTTTGTCCACTGTCGAAGCGGTCGAGCGCCGTCACCCACGACTCCCGGCTGAGACGGCCGGAAGGGCCGTACTCCATGCGCCGTTGCACCAGCGCATTGGCCGATTCCTGGAGCAAACCTGTGCGTGGGTCGAACCGATGCGTGGTCGCAACGGACACCTGGCTACCGGAGCGGCTGGTGACGCCATCCTCGAACAACGGATCAAGAGTGAACCGCAAGGTTTTTCCAGCGGCAGTGCTCTTCTGCGCAGGGTTCCTGCTGGAACCCTCGTACACCATCCGTTCGGTACGACCGCCCGCCTGGTGAGTGGTAATGCGCATCAGCCCGTCGTAGGTACGAGTTCCCACTACATAGCCATTGACACTGATCTGAGTGGGATAGTCGCCCTGGCTCTGGGCGGCGTATTTCTTCTCGACCAAGGTACCGTCGGGCAATGTGGTATTCAGCACGCGGCCGGCCATATCGTAGGTGTAGCGGGTCACCGCACCGTCGGCGGCTGTTTGCTGGATGCACCGCCCCAGACCATCGTATTCGTAGCGGGTCACCTCTCGCACGATGCCGGAACGGTCCACACGTTCGACCCGCGATGGTTTCTCCAAGGCGTTGATGAATGTACGGGTCTTGCCGCCACCCTCTATCCACTGGGTGCGCGTACGCGCCACAGGGTCGATCTCGTCATGAACGACCCCTTGCCCGCAGCGGGTGGTGCGGTTCTGATGCCCCCACTCGTCGTACTCGTAGCGGGTTTCCAGGGTTTTCGGCTCGCCGTCGAACCAGTCGGTCTGTTCATCCGACTGCAGGCGTCCGAGGCCGTCATATCGGGCTTCGTAGATCACCCGCAGGGGCGCGCCGGGCATATCGACGTCCTGTTTCTCGACCTTCACGGTACGACCCAGTCCATCGCTGCGGGTCACGGTCAGGGCGCCGCGAGCATCCTTGACGGTGACGCTGACCGAACCATCATTGGAGGCGTCACTCACCTGATAGATGAACTGACGCGACGCTGAGCGGCCCGTGTCAGGCATCACCGTTTCACGGGTCAGTTGCCCCAGCGAATCGTATTCCATGCTGACGGTATTGCCACCGGACTCGCCGGTCTTGATCAGCCACCCACACACATCATGCCAGTCCTGTCTCAGATGGCTCAGTCCTTCGGCGCTAAAGGTCTGGTCGGTGCGCACGTTATCGTGTTCACGCCGGTACGCATAACGATGCTCACGACGAACGCCGCCTACGGTTTCGACCTTGCTTTGCAACCGTCCATGAAAGACGTCATTGACGTTGTTCACGTACTTCAATCGACAGGTCACACGCGGCTTGGCGACGCCATCTTCGTAAAGTGTCTCGCTGACGAGCCGGACACAGCGCAGGCCCGCGAGCCGCGAAGGCAATTCGCTGTAGGTGTAGCGAACCACAGTGGTCGGCGCGGCGGCGAAATCGGTTGAGGCAAGAATCGACTTCTGCTTCAGAAAACAAGGCACGCCTATGGGGCTGGCGGGGCAATCCGCGTTCCCTTGTGCCGGAAAATACTCATAGACTTCCCGCGCCCCGCCCGGGCTGGTTTTTTCCAGCAGATTGCCATGTTCGTCATAAGAAGTGTGGGTGGTCTCGACCCGACTTTTTACGCGGGTCGCGCGAGTATCGAAGAAGCTATCGCGCACGATGCGCTGCATCTGGAACTGCGGAGGCTGATCCCTGAAAGCTCGATTGGGCACATCGTAATATTCGATTTCCCGCAGCTGCATCTTGCTGCCACTGATCGTCCTTTGCGAAACCATCGAGTGGAAGCGATTGTAGGTGCGTATGACTCGGGAAGACTCACGCGGACCGCGTGTATCCGCAACCATTTGAATCTGAGTGCAGGAGTATTGGTAGTCGCCACTGACGTCATAAAGCACATCACGCTCAGCGGACCAGCGCATCCCCGCACCATGCCCAAGAAAATTCCTGACGGAGTATTCGTACAGGGTGATCATTGCCGGCTGGTCACCGCCAGGCGACATGATCGATTCAGACACAACGGGCAGGTAAGGCACCGGTGCCCCGTTGGGAAGCCTATGACCCTCGGCCTTGTACCGGAGCGTTTGCCGGGCCCCGCTTGGCTGGTGGACTTCGGTCATCAGCAGAAAACCATTGATACGCGAATAGTCGAAGGTCCAGGTCAACGGGACATTTTCAGCGGTAATCAACCTGATTTGCTGGAGTGTTCCATTGCGCAGGGTCAACAGGTACCGGAGTTTCCTCGAAGGTACATCCGGCCACAGGGTGACCGTCGTTGCCATCGACCTGCTCCGGGCGTATTCAATCTGCAGGATTCGGCGATGCTGCTGGATAACCGCCACCAACTGCCGCCGGCCAGATACCAGGCGGTACTCATAAAGCGTTTCCTTGCCCTCGGGACTGTATTCCCGCGCAAGCAGCCATTCGTGAGAGGTCGTACCGGGGCGCGATAGCACGTCGACTCTTCCATCGATGTACTCGATGAAAAGTTCGTTGCCCTCGACCGTGACGCGCAGGTTATCGAGCTTCTTATCCTGGAAAGCAGTCTGATTCCCATCGGTAAAAAGCTGATAGGTTTCGCCGTTCGTCAATGTCAACTTTCGTCTGCGCTGATCATAACTGCTGGTGCGCAACGACCAACCGGCCCCAAAACCCAGGTCCTGATCATGGAAGGCGTCGTATGCCAGGGTCGCTGATACTCTCGAGCCGACGGCTGCGTCAGCCGGTGCCGTGTCCAGCGCCACGCTGCAACTGCAGCTACCTGTGCGCGGATCCACGCCTGAACGGACAAAACTGTCAAACTTGAAGGCCGCCGAAGTCAACTGACCTTGGAGGGATGAAGAGGTATTCATCGGTTCTTCCTTGAACGAATTGTTTTTATATTCTGGTCACGCGAACCGTCAGCGGATCGTCAGTCAGCTCCACGCGCAGTTCATGAAGATTTCCGTACATATCGACCAGTTCCAGCGCAGTGCCCGGCACAGGGTCCCTCACCCAGACCGATCCGAGTTTCCCGTAGGCCAGAACCCATGCAACACGCCCGTTTTCGCTGCGATACCTTCCCAGTACATCCGGCCGCTCCCAAGGCACTGGACCGCCTGTTCGCATGTGTTGACCATTCCCGTAGCCGACAAGGTAATAACCCGAATAACGCTTGTCCGAACTTCCGATCCTTGGATGAGCGACCATATTGAAATCCGCAACGAACCCCATTCTTTGCTGATCAACGACCAGATCCAGCATGAAAAGCTCGACCTTCTCGATATCACCTCTTGTGCTGGAGTAGGGAGCCGAAGTGCGACTAAGCGAATATTGCTCAGAGCGATAGATTGCCGGTGGAAGAGACACTAACGTGAGTGCGCCAAATTCATCCTGTTTTCTGGATCGAAACGTTTCGCCGTCTGCCCGGGTGATGCGTAACTGCAGTTCGATCGGTTTATCGGAGCTGGACGTGACGTAAAAATCCTTGGTGTAGACAAACTCTCCCGACGGCACTGAGCCCCGGGCTGGCAGGTTGGGAGGAAGCTGGCGAAAGCGAGTATCCTGCCGGTCGGTATATTTCCATACACCGACATCACCGCGATTCCTGTCCTTGATAAGCTCCGTCCCCGTATGCCCATCAATCAGGACAATGGAATCGATTTCCGACTGAGTCAGGGGAAGGCTGCTTCCCAGCCAGCTCTGGACCTGGACAAATACCCTCACCATCAGTTGTTGATTGCCGTTGCTGTATAACTGGTTACCCCCCGTCACGGAAAAAACCCCAAAGTTTTGCACGTCGTACCAACCCGACTGTTGCATCGCGACAGGTGTATTAATCTCGTATTCCATTTAAATCCTCGACACGCTGATTCATTGATTAATGGTCAGTGTCCATTCGACTGACCCTATTGCTTTCGCCATTCAATTAACAACTTCAGCGCACCGACAATCAAGTTCAAAAACCAGACAAATTATTTGCATTACCCACTAAAAATTCACACAAATAAAACATCGCCAGAGCAACACCAGTTAATATTCATATAATAAAAGCCCGCCCCTCTCACCCGACAAACTTTAGATTCATTTATCCAGTCGCTGTACCCGTGATGTTGGGCGATACTTGCCAGCCCGGCACAATCAGGTAGCGAATCAATTCGTTGCGCATCGGTGACTCTCCTGCGTGTCTGTTGCAGGCGAGTATTAGAGAGGCGAGTCATATTAGTTAATTAATAAGCTACGAATTAATAGCAATAAAGAATAAACACTTTTCTTTGTAGGAGCGGGCTTGCTCGCCAAGCGCTGGGCCAGTTGTCGGTGATGCTGGCTGATACGACGTATTTGCGAGCAAGCCCCCACAGGCTCTACTTACATGTCACTCGTCGCGCCCCTTGCGCAGCAACACATTCAACTGGTCCACCACTTCCGCCCAGTCTGCGTCCTCGAGGATTTCTTCTCGCAGTAACTGCTGCTGGCTTGTGCTCCAGAAAAACGCGTCAGCCAAGTGCAGCTCAGGCTTGAGGGGGGAATGGGTCGTGATGAATTTGTCGATATCAACGGGGTCGTCAGACAGGCCCAATTGCTTGAACAGCGCGGGCAGGCTGTGGATCGGGGATTCCATGCGGGACTCCTGAGCATAGGTCGGATGGCTGGGTTATTCCCCGCAGTCTAGCCTCTTGATGACCGTCGGACTGATCAAAATTCAATCAATCGTTGACTCGACTAGACTCTGGGTACCGTCTCGAAGAATGCGTTGCGGAGGTCCCGTGAACATTCACTGCTTTACAGTCGCATTGCTGGCCATGAGCGGGCCGGCATTGGCGGCCGACGGACTGGCGTTGCTGGCGGCCAATCCCTTGGGTTTCTGGCTGATTGCTGCGGGCGTGGCCTTGCTGATCGCCGAGGCCGCTTTGCCCAACTACGGAGTCGCCGGGTTGGGCGGCATCATTCTGTGCGTCATTGGCGCAATCATCCTGACCAACGCCGATGTACCGGTCCCACTGATGATCGTCCTGGGTCTGATCAGTGGCTTTCTGCTGATCGTGCTCTTGGTCCGCGCGTTGAAGACCCGACCACGCCAACCCGTGAGCGGCGATGCCGCGATACTGGGCAGCGTCACGGCGGTGACCGCCTTGCAGGCCGGTAGCAATCACCAGGGCTGGGTCCAGCTGGAGGGCGAACGCTGGCAGGTGACAAGCGCAATGCCACTGCGGCCTGGCCAGGCGGTGCGGGTCATCGCACGCAAGGGTCTGCTACTGGAAGTGGCCGCCGCTGATTCACAAGGAGCCTGAGATGGGTATGCAAATCGGTTTCACGATGCTGTTGTTGCTGTTGATAGCGCTGGCGGCTTCAACGTTCCGGATCCTGCGCGAATATGAACGCGGGGTGGTTTTCCAGCTCGGCCGGTTCTGGCAGGTCAAAGGGCCGGGGTTGATCCTGTTGATCCCTGTGGTGCAGCAGATGATCCGCGTCGACTTGCGCACGATTGTCCTTGATGTACCAGCGCAGGACGTGATCACCCGCGACAACGTCTCGGTGAAGGTCAACGCGGTGCTGTACTTTCGCGTGCTCGATCCACAGAAGGCGATCATCCAGGTCGAAAACTTCCTCATGGCGACCAGCCAACTGGCCCAGACCACATTGCGCGCCGTCCTCGGCAAACATGACCTGGACCAATTACTGGCCGAGCGAGAGCAATTGAACAGCGACATCCAGCAAGTGCTGGACGCCCAGACCGACGCCTGGGGTATCAAAGTGGCCAACGTGGAAATCAAGCACGTGGACCTCAATGAATCGATGATCCGCGCCATCGCCCGGCAAGCCGAAGCCGAGCGGGAACGGCGGGCCAAAGTGATCCACGCCGAAGGCGAGTTGCAAGCCTCGGAAAAACTCATGCAAGCCGCCGAAATGCTCGGTCGCCAGCCTGGCGCCATGCAACTGCGCTACATGCAGACGCTGGGCTCCATTGCCGGGGACAAGACCTCCACTATCGTCTTCCCGCTGCCCATTGAATTGCTCAAGGGGATGGCGGAGTTGTCGCCAAACAAGGCTTGATCCATGCGCAGGGCATGAAATCTCAAGCGAAAGATCAAAAGATCGTCCGAACGCGGCCCGAGCCTTCGGCAGCTCCTACACCGGTCCCTGTAGGAGCTGCCGAAGGCTGCGATCTTTTGACCTTTTCCCCCGCCAAACCCTCGGACATTTCCTTCAAAACGCCGGGCTGTTCATGAACTAGGCAGCGCTTTCGAGCGCCGCTAACCTCTGCTTGTCACCAAAAAACGGTGACACGGACGTGCAAGTCCGATCTAGGAACGCATTCGTTATGGCTATTCGCCGAGCATTTTTCTATGCTCGCCGATTGTTATGGCGGCTGCGCGTGGGAGACTTTCGAGTCTGCCGGGTTCCTGGACCGGTCTTGCACACCTACGTACAGCTGCCACCTTTTTTCGAAGTGCAATCGAAGGGTGTCGGCTCCACCTCCAGGGAAATCATTATGTTCAAAGCAACACCGAATCCGCCACAAAGCGGCCATAAATCCCGCGTCGAAACTCTCGAAGAAAAAAAGCTCGAAGACGCCGCCACCCGCGCCCTCGATTACTACCTCAAACCCCAATCCTCCCCACCGCCCGAACCTGACAAAAACCAGCTCTTCATCGTCGCCCCCCACATCGACACCGAAACCCTGCTGGCCAACGCCTCCGAAGACCTGCTCTCCATCAGCACCATCGCCGCCGACCTGGCCGACGACGTCGATGACTCACGCCGCTGCGTAGCCCTGGCGATTAGCCGCATGGCCGATGGGGTGCAGTTGTTGGTTGAGCGAGCGCTGGATCATCTGGAAACAAAAGAGATGGCGGCGCCTGGAACCAAGGGGTAGCGCTTTGCTTTGATGCAAGCTGTGCCGACGCCTTCGCGAGCAAGCCCGCTCCCACAATTGGATCGAGGTACGGCCGGAGAGTCAGGCCGGCTATAAGGCCGCCTCGCGAGCAAGCTTTGCTCCCACAGGTTCTGCTCAAACAGGTCTGATGGGTGTACCGTCCCCGCTAAAGCCAGGTCGGCTGTCAGGCCGCCTCGCGAGCAAGCTTTGCTCCCACAGGTTCTGCTCAAACAGGTCTGATGGGTGTACCCCGCTAAAGCCAGGTCGGCTGTCAGGCCGCCTCGCGAGCAAGCTTTGCTCCCACAGGTTCTGCTCAAACAGGTCTGGTTGGTGTACACCCGCTAAAGCCAGGCCGGCTGTCAGGCCGCCTCGCGAGCAAGCTTTGCTCCCACAGGTTCTGCTCAAACAGGTCTGATGGGTGTACACCCGCTAAAGCCAGGCCGGCTGTCAGGCCGCCTCGCGAGCAAGCTCTGCTCCCACAAGAGATTGAGGGGCAGTTGCGGATACTCAAACCCGCACAAAACAAATGTGGGAGCGAGCCTGCTCGCGATAGCGCTGGGTCAGTCGACATTGACGCCGGCTGAACAAGTGCCAACGCGCCAGGTTTCGAGTGCTTCATAGGGCCCCTGCGCCCAATGCATCACCCGATGGCGCAGCGATGACGAAGCCTCCCGACGCTTGTCCTCGCTGTCACCGGCAAACACCTGCCCCGGCTGCTTGGCATGCTGCCCCGCCATCGCAAACACTTGGCGACGCTGGGCGTCGTTGAGTCCGAAAAATTCTGCCAGCCGACCTGCCATCGCATCAGGCAACTCAGCGTAATTAACCGCCAGCCCGGCGAACTCATGGCAGCGCTCCAACCCTATCTGCAACAACCGTCCCAGTCGGCGCGCGACGAAATCTTCCTGGCCGCTGAAGGGCAATTCGTCGTCCAGCACGCTCGGCCCGATCATCCCCGGCACCATGTGCATGCCGGGACGACGCAAATGGGAAACGGCGATTTCCAAAGGGTCGCGGTACACGAACAGCCAAGGCGTGTCGGGAAAGCACTCGCGCAGCAGCGCCAGTTCACCGATGTTCCAGGCGTCGAGCTTGATCACCAAACGCTCTTCCACGCCTCGGCGGCGCTGCCCATAGGCCGACATCAGCCCCATGAGCGCCATGCTCCGGTCAGCGTGCGGCATAGCATTGCGCAGCAGAGCATCCAGAGGCGGCGGCTCTGAAATGACGATGTGATCGTCGAGTTGCGCAAGCATCTGGCTGATCAACGTCGAGCCGCAGCGGGAGGCATGGAAGATGAATGCACTCGGAAGCAGGCCCGGGCTTTGTTGCCTCCACTGGTCCAGGACACTTAAAGGGGTCTGGCGGCGGAACGCCTGGTTGAAAGGCAACCGCAGGGCCTGCTCCACCGCGTCGCCGAAGAACGGTTGCGACAATCGCGCCTCGCCGAACCAGCACCAGTCAACCTGCCACTGCCCCGCCGCTTGCCACACGCGGATCGGCAGCCAGCCGTCCAGGTTCAAGCCTTCCACTGGTCACTCCACTGCCGGCGTCCGTTGCGCATGGCCGCACGCAATTGCTCCCGGGTAAAGTGTAAATCGCGTCCGGCAGCCATCGCGATGGCACACTCAATGAAAGCCTCCACGTCATGCAGGCTCTGCAAGGTCCGGGCGAGTTGCGGGTCGCTTTCAACGAGTTGCTCAAAGCACAGCAGATCACTTCGCTCGGCCCCGACTGCCGGTGTGCTGAGCAGCCCAGTGGCCACCTGCCTTTGCAGCCATGGGCTGGGGCGGCAATCGAGCACCAGATGAATCCGTGGCTGAGTGCTGTGGTTATCGACGCGATGAGGCAGTGACAAGTCGAGAAACCAGCATTCACCCGCCGTCATCGGAATCCGTTGCCCATCCAGCCAGAAGTCCACGCCTGGCGGGCTGAGCAGTGGAACGTGCAGGCGCAGATCGGCGTCCGCCCCCGCCAGGTCATAATCGCGATGCTCGTGGATGCACCCACCGGGCCCAAGTCGCAGCAGCCGGGCCGAGACGATCTCCAGCGGCCAGTCGCGCAACGCTTCGTGCCAACGGTTATCGTCCGACCAAGGCACGCGGCGTACGGGCTGACCGCGCCCGGGGGACAACGGGGTCAAGGCATCGGCCGCCGAAATCAGCGCCACACCACTCCAGTCACCGCTGTAATAGGCGCTGTTGAAATGGCCATGCCAATGAACGTCCTCAACGGCTGCCAGTGCCTGCAACAGCAAAGGCAGGTTCACCGTTACCGGCAGCCGGGAAAACGCCGGGCGCACCCTACTTGCGGCCTGTTATTGGGTCACCGCTGCCGTCGGCACCGCGATATCGCCCTGGGCCCACGCCGCTTCGCGGTTGGCCAACGCCGTGGCAATGGACTGCACTTGGGTCGATTGCACTTCATCGGGCAACGGGTCGAGGCCAGCGCTGGCAAAGATCTGGCCGTAGGCATTGCGCAGGTCGGCATAGGCCAGATCCCGCCGCAAATCAGCCTGCAGCGTATTGAGTTCGCCCTGGATCAGGTCCAGTTCCCCCAAGCCGGCGGCCTGATGGCGGTTGCGCAGTTGACCGACGATCTGCCCGTCGATATCCGCCAACTGCTGGCTGGTCTTGAACTGGCGCAGCGCCTCGCGGTAATTGGCATTGGCCACGTACAGCTGCGCCAGCACGGCAATCGACATGGCCTGACGCCGCGCCGCCGCCACCTCTTCACCGGCCTTGGCCACGTTGATGGCCGCCGGGGCGGAGATCACGTTGAACAGGTTCCAGGTGACTTTCACGCCATAGTCAGCCCAGCCCTGCTCCACCAGGAACGAGTTGCTGTCGTAATGCCCCCCAGCGGAAAATTCCAGCCCAGGTAACAGGCGCAGCATGGCCTTGCGGGTTTCGGCGGCGGTAATGCGCGTCTGGTAGTCCTGCTCGCGCAGTTCCGGGCGGCTGGTCAGGGCTTCCTGCTCAAGACGCGCGAGATCGACCTTGAGCTCCGGGATGACGTATTCATCCTGGGTGGCCAAGGTCAGCTCAGTGCCCAGGGGCAGGTTGATCAGCGTCGCCAGTTCCGTCTTGGCCAGGGACAACGCCCGGCGCTGCTCTTCGAGCTGGCGGGTGGCCTGGATCAGCGAGCGCTGGTAACCCAACGCTTGCACCGGGTCGCCAATGCGTTGTTCGCTCATGCTTTGACTGTTGCCGCGGGCCGTATCGACTCGGGCCATCAGGCTGTCGATCTGCTTGAGCAGGCGCTCGGCGGCCATGGCTCGCCAGTAAGCCGAACGCACATCCTGAACAATGGTGTTGATGACCTTGCGCCGACGCTCCTGCACGATCAGTCGCTGGTCCCCGGCCTGCTTGGCGCTGATGTAGCTCACGCCGAAATCGAGCACGTTCCAGACCATGGTCAGGTCGGCCACTTCGCGGTCGCGGTCCTGGGAGGTCGACGGTTCCAGGGACTGGGTACCGGTTTCCACGCTTTGGCTGCTGGAAGCGCTGACGTTGTTGCGGCCTACATAGCCGGCGTCCAGGGCCATGCGTGGCAGCATGTCGAAACTGGCCAAGTCCAACTGACGCTTGGCCAGTGCCTCTTCCATGATCTTCAAGCGGCCTTCCAGGTTGTACTTCACCGCACGGGCCATGGCCTGGTGCAGGGTCAGCGGGCCGCTGAGGGGCTCCTGATCCTTGTACATGTTCTGCAGATCGGTCTGGGCGCGCTGTTCGCTGACGCTACGCTCGATCGGCTCGCTGGTGACCGCACATCCGCTGACCGTCAACGCCAGCACACTCATTGCGAATAACTTCTGACTTCTATTCATTCCCTGGATTGCCCCTGGCTGCCCCAATTTTTTTAGTTGTTCAGGCATGCGCCTGGCTCATGCCGACCTGTTGCAATGCCATTGCCAGGCTGTCGACCTGACGCTGCTCAGTGTCTTTGATGTGTTGCAGTTGCTGGCCCAGCGTCGGTGCGCCAAATACCCCGCGCACCCCTTGGGAGACATCACCGCCCTGCATTGACTGATTGTCGAAGGCGTCCAGCGATTCACCATCGGAACCGGCATCCTGACTGAACAGACCGGCGATCGTGCTGCTGCCGAACACCCCGCCATCGCCGCCACCGAAGCCCAGGAAGCCCTGGCCGGAGCCATCTCCCGCCGCGTCGGAGCTGAATACCTGGGCGATGTAGCTCGGCGCCAATGCGCCACGGTTGATGAAGATGTCGCCAATCGGCCGAATGCCGCCGCCCACGTCCCGTTGCTCAAACAGGGGCGGAAAGCCCAGCGGCGAGCCAAGGTCACCCGTTGGCGGCGTGAAGATGATCGGCTGCAACGGCACCTCGGATGGCGGCACGACCGTGACAGGGTCCGACGTCAGGAACTCCGGCGGTGGCTTCACATCGTTGGCCACCACGGTGTCGATGGCGTAATTGTTGGACACCGCCACGCTTGCTCCGGCGTTGCCCGAGAGGTCGCTGACGTTACCGGTGTCCAGGGCGATGAAGTTGCTCGGGTCCGTGAGGTTTACCGTTGGCGTGAACGTTGCCGTCCAGGTCCTGCCGCCGTCACTGGTGCTCAGGTTGGTGAGTTCACCGTTGGTGACGCTGAGGTCCGACAGATCGAAATCCGTCACCGCTTCGCTGAAGGTGATCGTCACCTGGGTCGTCTCGCCCACGCTCAGGTTCGGGTCGGCGACGACAATGGTTGCGGTCGGGCGGGTGGCGTCAAGGGCGTAGTTGGCAGAGATCGCGATCCCCACGCCGGCGTTGCCGGCAATGTCCTGCACGTTGCTGCTGTCGAGCAGAATCAGGTTGGTGGCGTCGCTGACCCCCGCGGTAGGTGTCAGGGTCGCCGTCCAGGTCAGGCCGCCGTCACTGCTGATCAGGTTGGACAACACACCATTGGCAACGCTGAGGTCCGACAGGTCGAAACCGGACACGGCCTCGGTGAAACTGATGGTCACCGTGGTGCTCTGGCCGATGCCCAGGCGGGTGTCGTCCAAGGTGATGGTGGCGCCGGGGCGAACGGTGTCGATGGCGTAGTTATTGGAGTTCACCACGCCCACACCGCTGTTACCCGAGGCGTTGACCACGCCACTGGTGTCCAGGCTGATCAGGTTGCTGGTATCGGTGATGCTGGTCGTCGGGGTGAACGTGGCCGTCCAGGTGATGCCGCCGTCGGTGGACGAGACGTTGCTCAGCGTACCGTTGCTCACGCTCAGGTCGGCATTGTCGAACCCGCTGACCGCTTCCGAGAAGGTGATGGTCACCTGTGAGGTTTCCCCCACCGTGAGTGCGTTATCGGCCACCACGATCGTAGCAGTCGGCACCTGTGTTTGGACCACATAATTGGCCGAATCGGTGGAGCCTGTCCCGGCGTTGCCGGCCGCATCGCTGATCCCGGTGTTGTCCAGGCTGATCAGGTTGGTAGCGTCGGTCACACCCAGGGTCGGCGTGAAGGTCGCGGTCCAGGTCAGGCCGCCATCGTTGCTGCTGACAGCACTCAAGGTGCCGTTGGCAACGCTCAGGTCAGCATTGCTGAAGCCCGTGACCGCCTCGCTGAAGGTGATGGTCACTTGAGCGGTTTCACCCGGTTTCAATACTGAATCGCTCAGCACAATGGTGGCGGTCGGACGCTGGCTGTCGACACTGTAGTTGTTCGAATCAGTGGTACCGCTGCCGGCATTGCCCGCCAGGTCGGCGACGCCGCCGTTGACAAGGGTGATGACATTGCTGGTGTCGGTGACGCCGGCGGCCGGCGTAAAGGTCGCGGTCCAGGTGATGCCGCCGTCACTGCTGCTCAACCCGCTGAGCGTACCGTTGGCAACGGTCAGGTCGGCGTCGGTGAAGCCGGTCACGGCCTCGTTGAAGGTGATGGTCACCAGCGACGCCTCGCCGGCGGCAATAGCGGTATCGGCCACGACGATGGTCGCCGTTGGGCGCACGGTGTCGATGGCGTAGTTGTTGGAGTCCGTGGTGCCGACGCCGGCATTGCCCGCGCCGTTGGTCAGACCGGTATTGTCCAGCGTGATCAGATTGCTGGTATCGGCAATGCTCGCGCTTGGCGTGAACGTGGCCGTCCAGGTGACGCCGCCGTCGGTGGACGAAACGTTGCTCAATGTCCCGTTGCTGATGGTCAGATCGCTGTTGTCGAATCCGCTCACGGCTTCGTTGAAGGTGATGGTCACCAACGACGTTTCGCCAATGTTCAGGGCCGTATCCGCCACCACTATGGTCGCCGTCGGCACCTGCGTATCGATGGCGTAGTTGCCGGAGTTGGTCGTACCCGTGCCGGTATTGCCCGCCGCATCGCTCACGCCAGTGTTGTCCAGGGTGATCAGGTTGGTCGCATCCCGCACGCCGAGGGTCGGAGTGAATACCGCGGTCCAGGTCAGGCCACCGTCGCTGCTGCTGACAGCACTCAGAGTGCCGTTGGCAACGCTCAGGTCCGCGTTGCTGAAACCGGTCACCGCCTCGCTGAAGGTGATGGTCACCAATGAGGTTTCGCCCACATTGAGGTTGGTATCGGCGAGCACGATCGTTGCGGTTGGACGTTCGGTGTCCAGCGCGTAGTTGTTGGAGTCGCTGGTGCCGACGTTGACGTTGCCCGCCAAGTCGACGATGCCACCACTGTTGAGCGAGATGACATTGCTGGTGTCGGTGACGCCAGCAGTCGGCGTGAAGGTCGCGGTCCAGGTGATGCCGCCGTCGCTGCTGCTCAGGCCGGAGATCACGCCGTTGGCCACCGTCAGGTCGGCGCTGGTGAACGCGGTCACCGCCTCACTGAAGGTGATGGTCACCAGCGAAGTCTCGCCAGCGGCGATGGCCGTATCGGCCACGACGATGGTCGCGGTGGGTCGCACCGTATCGACCACATAGTTGTTGGAGTCCGTAGTGCCGACGCCGGCATTGCCCGCGCCGTTGATCAGGCCGGTATTGTCCAGCGTGATCACGTTACTGGTATCGGAAATGCTGGCGCTCGGCGTGAAGGTGGCCGTCCAGGTGACGCCACCGTCGGTGCTGCTCATGGTGCTGAGCGTGCCGTTACTGACGGTCAGGTCCGAATTGTCGAACCCGCTGACCGCCGAGTTGAAGGTCACGGTCACCAACGACGTCTCGCCGATGCTCAACGTGGAATCGGCGATCACGATGGTCGCCGTCGGTACGTTGGTATCGACCTGGTAGTTGTTGGAGTTGGTGGTGCCGGTCCCGGTGTTGCCCGTCGCGTCACTGACCCCGGTGTTGTTCAGGGTGATGACGTTGGAGGTGTCGCTGACCCCCAGGGCCGGAGTGAAAGTGGCCGTCCAGGTGATGCCGCCGTCGCTGCTGCTGACCGCGCTCAGTGTGCCGTTGGCGACACTGAGGTCCGAATTGTCAAAGCCGCTGACCGCTTCGCTGAAGGTGATGGTCACCAGCGAGGTTTCGCCAACGCTCAACGCGGTGTCGGCCACCACGATGGTGGCGGTCGGGCGCAGCGTGTCGACGGCGTAGTTGTTGGAATCGGTGGTGCCGCTGCCGGTATTGCCTGCGCCGTCCACCACGCCCGTGTTATTGAGCGTGACCAGGTTGGTGCTATCGCTGACGCCCACGCTCGGCGTGAAAGTCGCGGTGTAGGTGATGTTATCGCTGGTGCTCAGCCCGCTCAGGCTGCCGTTGGCAACGGTCAGGTCCGCCAGGGTGAAACCGGTCACCGCCTCGCTGAAGGTAATCGTCACCACCGAGGTTTCGCCGACGCCAATGGCCGAATCGGCGACCACGATGGTGGCGGTCGGACGTGCGGTATCGATGGCGTAGTTGTTCGAATCGGTGGTGCCCGTACCGACGTTGCCCGCCGCGTCCGTCACGCCGGTGTTATCCAGGGTGATGAGGTTGCTGGTGTCGCTGATGCTGGCGCTGGGTGTGAGTGTGCCGGTCCAGGTGATGCCGCCGTCGCCGCTGCTCAGCCCGGTGATCGTACCGTTGGCGACCGTCAGGTCGGCGGTGGTAAAGCCTGTTACCGCTTCGTTGAAGGTGATGGTCACCAGCGAGGTTTCGCCGACACTCAAGGCGTTATCGGCGACGACGATCGTTGCGGTCGGGCGCACCGTGTCGACGGCATAGTTGTTGGAACTGGTGGTGCCGGTGCCGGCGTTGCCAGCCGCGTCCGCCACTCCGGTATTGGCCAGGATGATCAGATTGGTGGCATCGCTGATGCTGGCGCTCGGGGTGAACGTCGCGGTCCAGGTGATCCCGCCGTCGCTGCTGCTCAGCCCGCTCAGCGAACCGTTGGCGACGGTCAGGTCGGCCAAGGTGAATCCGGTCACCGGCTCGCTGAAGGTAATCGTCACCAGGGAGGTTTCGCCGACGTTCAGCGCGGTATCGGCCACCACGATGGTGGCGGTGGGACGCAGCGTATCGATGGCGTAGTTGTTCGAATCGGTGGTGCCGGTACCGACGTTGCCGGAAGCGTCGGCAATGCCAGTGTTGGCCAGGGTGATCAGGTTGGTGGCATCGTTGGTACTGGCGCTCGGCGTCAGTGTCCCGGTCCAGGTGATACCGCCGTCGCTGCTGCTCAACCCGGTAACCGTGCCGTTGGCCACCGTCAGGTCGGCGACGGTGAAACCGCTCACCGCCTCGTTGAAGGTGATGGTCACCAGCGACGTTTCCCCTGCCCTCAGTGCCGTGTCAGCCACGACGATGGTTGCTGTCGGACGCAGGGTATCAATAGCGTAATTGTTGGAGTCGGTGGTGCCGACGCCAGCGTTGCCATTGAGGTCAGCGACCCCGGTGTTGTTCAGGGTCACAAGGTTACTGGTGTCGGTGATACTGGCGTCCGGTGTCAGGGTAGCCGTCCAGGTGATGCCGCCATCGCTGGAGCTCAGGCCGCTGATCGAGCCGTTGGCGACGGTCAGGTCGGCGGCAGTGAAACCACTCACCGCTTCGCTGAAGGTGATGGTTACTACCGAGGTTTCACCTACCCTGAGGGCAGTGTCGCTGACCACGATGGACGCCGTGGGCGCCACGGTGTCGTTGACCACGTAATTGTTCGAGTCGGTGGTGCCCACGCCGGCATTGCCGGCCAGGTCGGCAACCCCGGTGTTGTTCAGGGTGATGATGTTGGTGGTGTCGGCGATGTTGCTGGCCGCGGTCAAGGTGCCGGTCCAGGTGATGCCACCGTCGCCGCTGGTCAAGGTGCCGATGGTGCCGTTCTGCACCGTCAGGTCGGCCGCGGTGAGGCCGGTCACGGCTTCGGAGAAGGTGATGGTCACCAGCGACGTGCCACCGGAGTTCAGGTTGGTATTGGCCACCACGACGGTCGCGGTGGGCGGCGTCTCGTCCGGCACATAGTTGGTATCGATGGTGCCGCCGTCGCCGTAGACGTTGGCCACCGACGCTGGCGAAACGCCCGCGCTGCCAGCGCTCGAGCCCCCAGTGCCGCTGCCGCCGACGTTGCCGGCCAGGGCTGCGAAGTTGGCCGCAGTGATCAGGATCGAGCCTTTGTTCCAGATGGCGCCGACACCGACGCCACCGGCACCGCCCGTTTGGGTGTAGCCACCTCCGCCGCCACCGCCACCGCCACCGCCCGCCCCGACGTTGTTGGAAATCACCGTGTTGCCGATGATCCGCAGGGTCGCGCCCGTGTCGTTGTAGATACCACCGACCGCTCCGCCACCGGCACCGCCGATGTCGTTATAGCCGTTACCACCGCCGCCACCGCCAATGGACAATCCAGCGCTGCTGGCCGTGCCACCGGAAGAACCGGTGCTATAGCCAGGATAAGCCGCACCTCCGCCGCCACCGATAGAGGAACCGCCACTACCGCCCTGGCTGCCGTTGTTACTGCCGCCGGTACCGCCCTGGCCAACCGATCCGGAAGACCCCATATACCCGAGGGTGTCGCCGCCCCTACCACCGATACTGCCTGGACTGGCGCCTATCGCACCGCCACCACCGCCGGCGCCACCGGAGTATTGCGGTGTCACACCGCCGCCGCCCCCACCACCCGAAGCGGCGTTGGCGGTGACCGTGACGTTCCTCAGGGTCAGGGTGCCGGCGTTGTAAATGCCGCCACCCTTGGACACCAGCGCATCGTCGCCGCCATTGCCGCCATTGCCCGCCGTCATACCCCGGGTGATCACCAGGCCATCAAGGGTGGCCGTGGTGCCAGCCGTCACGTTGATGATCTGGGTACGGTACTGCCCGTCGAGGGTGACGTCGGCCACGTTGTCATTGTTGAGATCGCCATCGATGGTGACGTTCTTGTCGACCACCAGTACCTGGGTCAGCGCGACGGTCATGTTGGCATTGAACGTCACGATGTCGCCGTTCTGCGCAGAATCCAAAGCTGCGCGCAGAGAACCGATGCCGGAATTGAAATTGTTGGTGGCGGTCCAGGTGGCCAGGCCCCACTGGTACTCGTTCATGGCCTTGGTCGAGAGCACGTTGGCACTTTCGATGTTGCCGGTGGCGATTTCCAGCTCCCAGTCGCCGCCAAGCCCCGTGCGGTCGGTGGAGGCCGCCACGTCGCGGCCGGTCAACTGCGCCAGTGAATTGACCAGCTTCAGGCCGCTGTCGCCCTCGGCTGTGTAGCAGCCGTAAATCAGGATATCGCCACCAGCGTTCATGTCCTGGCCGATCTGCGCCAGCACCTCGCCGCGGGCCTGGACGTTATCTGCCGACAGGTAGGCGCTGCCCAGCCACAAGTCACCGGCATTACCGTGGGCGATGATCTGCACCGAGCTGATGCCCTGGTGGGTGTCCAGGTAATCGGCGATCTGTTGCAGGCCGTCCTTGGTGGCATCCAATTGCACCACCTGGGTACCGGGCGCGACGCCTTCAAGCAGGCCTGCCGAGTCCTTGACCCGGGAATCGACAAACACCACGGTCTTGCCCGGTACAGCGGCCTGGGTGGCATCGGCCTGGCCCTGAGGCGCATGGCTGTCTGAAGCCTGGTCAGCGGCAGGCGTCTTGGCCGCGTCTGCGGTGGGTTGGGCGTCCGCCTGTGCGGCATCGGCCACGGTAGCCGCCACCGCGCCGTCGAACAGCATTCGCGGCTCCAGGGACATGATCATTGGTGATGCCAGGGCCTGTGCGCCCTCGGTTACCCGCGATTTGCCTTTGCTCCACCACATGACGTTCACCTGGACTCGAACTTTTTAAACACGCAAATGAAAAAAAACCGCGAGTCAGCTGACTGCGGCGTCGGTTTTCATACGAATGACATTGGCAGCGCTGGAGGACCCATCGCGCCAGAACGACAACTCGGCATACTTCTCAAACAGATCCGGCGGCAGCAAGGTACGCCGGGCTTGCAGCGCGACCTTGGGCTTGACCTTGTGCAGGCCGGCAACGCCCAGCGCCTGGTCGAAGGCCGGTGCGTCGTAGGTCAAGTGATTGAAATCGTGCTCGAACCACGGCTCGCCGATAAATTCATACACCAGCCGCATCACCCGCTCCGGGGCCTGGCTCAACAGATCATAGTCGACGATCAACATGGACTCGGCGTTCTCGCCGTAATACGCCTCTTTGAGCGCCGTCCAGGCAAATCCCACCAGGCGGTTGCGCTGGGCCAGGGTTTCGCAGCGGCTGTAGACGGTGTTGCGCTCATCATCGTCATTGAACAGCTTGGTGTTCTCGAACGGGTTGGCACGGTAGAGCCGCTCCAGGCTGTCGAGCACCCAGGCGACGTTGCGCACGCAGGCGATGATCTTGGCTTGGGGGAACAGGTCCTGCAGCGCAGGCAACCGGGCGCACCACTGGCGATTTGTATCGAAGATGACAGGTTTGTCGGCCTTGTCGGCGTAGTAGGAGTCGAACAGCCCGCGCAACAGGCGGCGGCGCAGGTCGGTGTCAATCACCGAACCAAACTCGCTGCCGGCGCTGCATTGCTGCAGAACACTGCTAAACAGCGATCCGACGGGACTGGTCATGCCAGCATGAAAGCGCGGGTTCTGCAGCAAAATGGCAGAGAGCAGGGTCGAGCCCGAGCGCGGCAAACCGGAAATAAAGTGAAACTGCGACAATCCCTTCACCTTGTTTGTAGTCCTTTTGTATCGCGAAGCGTAGCCGATGAAATACTATCCGCCTAGTATTACTTTGACATCAGCTAAGCGCTGAGCTGTAAAAAAGATGGACGGTAATGGGGCTTTCTTGACCTGAATCGATTAAGCCAAACGGCAGGGTTTTTCCGTGCTTTTCTCCCGGCAGGATGAAAAAACCGCGTCTACGCTCAGCCGTGCGTGACCAGCCGCCCTACCAATAACCTGATGGATGAGGATTCTATGGAAGTATTCATCGGCACTATCCAGTCGTTCGCCTTTAACTTCGCGCCCAGAGATTGGGCACTGTGCAACGGGCAGACACTGGCCCTTTCTCAATATCAGACCTTGTTTGCCCTGATCGGCGTGACATACGGAGGCAACGGGCAGACCACCTTTATGCTGCCCAACCTGCAAGGTCGCCTGCCTTTGGGCCAAGGGACCGGTCCAGGTCTGACGCCGCGTGTCATCGGCGAAATCTCCGGCACCGAAAACGTCACCGCGACCCTGAACAACCTGCCTAACCACACTCATACGCTCGCGGGTCTGGTCGCCGCGACGACCCTGCAACTGGCGAATCCAGCCAGCAATCCGGTGAATACGCCAACGGCAACCAACTCGTTCATTGGCACCTCGGGTACCGGGCCGGGCTCGGCCGCTATCTATTCAGACCAGGTTGGCGCCTCACCCGTGTCGCTGCAGGGGGTGACCACCACCGTCAGCGGCACCGTTTCCCCCACGGGCAACGGCTTGCCAATGACCGTCATGAACCCGTTCCTGGCAATCAACTTCAGCATCGCCCTGCAAGGCATCTTCCCATCCCGTAACTGATGGCCTGCCGGAGGGCTGCGGCCCTCCGGCCTGCTGGAGTGTCGATATGCTGCTACAGGTTCATAGCCACCATTTCCAAGCGCTGCTGGGCCAGACCAGCAGCTTGACCCTACCCGACGGAAGTACCCTGCCCGTAAGGTTCGAAACCCTCGAGCAAGCACCTCGGGCGAAGATGCCGAGCGCCGAGCGCATGCCGTTCAGCGTGGAATTCAACAGCCTGCAGAGCACCGACTTCGTGGACGGGCTCTGTGGGCTGGAGGTGCCAGAGCTGGGAAGGCTCGAAGGGGTGTTTGTGTCCCGAATCCCGCCCATGGGGCGCGATCCGACGGTGGGGTATTTCTATATCGCGTTTAACTAGCGGCAGAGCAGCGAGTACAAGCCCGTGTTCGTAGAGGTCTATCGTGGGGGCGGGCTTGCTCGCGAAGGCGGTGTGTCAGTTGGCTGATTTGTTACTGATTTGCCGCCTTCGCGAGCAAGCCCGCTCCCACAAGGGTTCATAGCACCAGCAAGAATTGCTCAGCTTCCTTTCGGATACCAAACCAACCGTTCTGCGGCCGGGTTGCGCTCTTGCACTTCGAACCCCAGTGCCAGGTAGTGCTGGCGGGCGTGGGGGTTGCTGGCCCAGACGACGGTCGCCACCGGACAGCGGATGTGTTGCGCGGCTTTTTGCACCCCTTGCAGCACTGCCCGGCCATAACCTTGCCCACGGGCCTGGGGGATGAAGGCCAGGTACAGCACGCGGATCTCATTGGGGCCAAAATCAGCGCTCAACGCACCGATAGCGGTGCCGAGCTTTTCCACGACGTAATGCATGGCATTGGGAAAGTGCTCTCCCATGCCTTGCTCCTGCACCTGGAACTGCTGCGCGATCACCTGCTGCACCTGCTCCGGCTCGCCGTCGATCCATTGCAGATCCGCTCGCGCCGTCTGATAAAGACTCTGCAAAAACGGGCCATCATGGGTCCGCGACGGACGCACCACCAGACCCTCTGCTGCGACTGACTCCATGCCTGCTCCTTAAAACCCGCTTTCCCGTACACCCAATGCCGCCAACCGGCGCCAGGCCGCTCCCAGCACCGATTCACCCTGCCCTTGCAACACTACGACGCCTCGCAGCGGTTGCGCCGGAGCAGGCGTGTCGTCAACAGCACTCAAACGCACGCCATATTGCGCCTGCACCGGCTCGGCGCGCTGTTGCGAGTCACGACGTACCGCAATCGGCCCGTGGTGATCGGACGTCAACGCCTGTTGCTCGACCCAGGCCACGCCATTGGTATCGATCTCATTCAATTGCACGGCAATCGAGGCGTGCATCGGATCATCCGCGATGAACCGCCCCGTGGCCCCGGGCTCGACCCGCCAAAGCTCGGCTTCGGTCAGGTAGCCGCGTAACCGGGAGTCGGTCTGTACCACCCGCGCCAACGGCTGTGTGGGCGACAACCAGCGCCCCACCGACAACTGCGGCAACAGATCACGCACCTGTCCGGCATGGGGCGCACGCAACAGCAGACGCTCTCGCTGGGCGGCCAGACCGCGGTATTCAGCCACCGCCTCGGCCAGTTGCTGTTCGACGATACCGGCATCGGCGGCAGTTTCGCTGCGCCCGGCCTGACGACGCATCTGCAGCTGCTGGATCTCTATTTCCCGACGCACAATCGCCAGGCGCGAGGTCATGTCCGGCGACTCCAGCTCGATCAACACATCGCCCTGAGCCACGGTCTGGCCGTCGTGCACATTCACCTGTTTGATCCGCGCCGCCACCGGTGCATGCAAGGCACTGGCGCGACCGGCCTCCAGCATGACTGGCACCTCGACGGCGCTGCGCCAGGGCAACACCAGCACCAACGCCAACGCCAGCAACACCAGGCCGCTGAGCAGCACTCGCGGAGCATGGGCCTGCTCGCGCCGGCTCCACCACTGCCGCCATTCGTTCACGATGGGCATAAAAATGAACCACACCAATTCCACCAACATCAGGAAAATGCCCAGCACCTTGAAGAACAAGTGATAGACCGCCAGGGCAATACCGAGAAACAACGCCGCGCGCCACAGCCATGCGCCGTACCCCCATACCAGCAAGCGGCGGCGCATTTTCGGCGTCCAGGGTTCCGGAGCCGCCGCGCCATAGCCGAACAAGGCCTCACGCAGACGCCAGCGACACAACGCAAACGCTCGCCCCTGAAGGTTATCCACGGCCCAGAAATCACTGAGCAGAAAATAACCGTCGAAGCGCATGAAGGGGTTCAGGTTGATGATCAACGTGGTGATCCAGGTGGCGCTGGCCAACATGAACGCCGCCGTGCGGGCCGGACCGTCGGGCAATAGTGACCAGGCCAGCAAAGCGATGCACGCCAGCAGCAATTCGGCCAGTACACCGCCGGCGCCGATCAGCAGCCGGGCACGACGATCATTGACCCGCCAGGCATCGCTGACATCGGTATAAAACATCGGCAACAGCACCATGAATGCCACGCCCATGCTTTGCACCCGGCAACCGGCGCGCTTGGCCATGAAGGCATGACCGAACTCATGGCACAACTTGGCGAAAAACAACGCCACCCCGAACGCCAGCGCGCCACCCAGGCTGAACAGGTGCGGAAAAGTCGCCACGAAGCGCTGCCAGTCCCGCGACACCAGAAAAATACCCACACCCAGGGTCAGCGGCATGCCATAACGCAGGATGGCGGGCCCGAACCGCGCAAGAAACGGCCAGGCGCGGTTGAGAAAAGCGTCCGGGCGCCACAACGGAATGCGAAAAAACAGATACTGATGCAGCAGGATTTGCCACAGGCCCTGGCGCTGGGCGGCCGTCTTGAACTGATAGCTGTCGCGCTGTTGCGGGTCCATTGCACTGATCAGATCGTGCCCCCGCAAAAAACCCAGTAACTGCTCCAGCGACTCACCATTGAGCGGTAGGCCCGGCTCACGGTTCGCGGCCTGCAACACCTGCTGAGGGTCACCCAGGGACCAGTGCCGCAGCATGCGCATCGCCGCCGCACCCAGCTTGAAATAACGCCCGCGTACCGGATCGGCCAGGGTCCATTGAGGGGAGCCGTCCGGGTCCGGGGCCGCCGGGGACAATTGCAGGTCTGGCCGCAGGCTCGGCAGTTCCATGCTACAGACCCACGCTCTGGCGCAAGCCGGCCAGGGGGCGACGCAGCAGGTACAGCGCCAGCGGGGCGCGATCGCCGAAAATTTTCGCCGTGCCCCGCAGGCCGATGCGCGGCGCCACGTCATCGAAACGCGCGTCCAGGCGATACGCCAGTTGCCCGGCAGCAGTGGGTTGCGCCTCGTAGGCCGAACGTTCGAGCCTGGCCAGGTGTCGCTGCAACGGATCACTGTCAAGGAACAACGCCACCTGGGCACCGGGGGCCAGGTCAATCGCGTCGCCCACCGCCAGCTCAATACGCAATTCGGCCTGATTCGGATCCGCGATTTCCATCAAGCGTTCGCCCGTCTGCACCGGCTTGCCGAGCCAACGTTCTGCATCGGCAAATACCGCAATACCGTCCCGTTCGGCGCGCACTTCACTGCGCTTGAGCAACTCGATTGCATAGTCGCGTTCGGCGCGTTTCTGCTCGACGCGAGCGGCCAACAGATCAATCTTCGAGCTCGACTCGGCATCGGCAAACGAGCGTTGAGAGTTGGCCTTGAGCTCCGCCTCGGCCACGCCCAACACGCGCTCGGCCACATCGGCCTGGGCCTTGAGACTGGTGCTTTCGAAGCGCAACAGCAAGTCACCGCTCTTGACGCTCTGGTTGGGTTTGACCAGGAATTCGGCGATCACGCCGTCCAGCGGCGCCGCCACCACCTGCCCGCCCAGCGGCACCACTTCGGCCGGGGCCAATACCGACTGACGGACAGGCACCAGCAAGCCCAGCAGCAGCACCGCCACCAAGGCGACCTGACGCTTGCGGGTCCAGCGCAAGCGCCACGGTTTGCGCGGTTGCAGCGCCAGCCAGGCGTGACTGTAAGTGTCGCCCAGTTGCGACAGCAGCACTTGCTCGGACGGAGACCATGGCAGGTCACGGGCCAGCCACAAACCGCCGAACACCTGCCCCTGATGATCGATCAGCGGCAGCCAGAACACCTGCCCCGCCGACAGACTTCGCCAGTCCGCCTGAATGGACTCGCTCACCCCATCAGCGGCAATCACCCGGGCCTGGTTCAGCAAGCCTTTTTTGAACAACTGCGCCACCGCCTGTTCGACAAACGCCACAAACGGTGCGTTCGGGTCCACCGCACTGACACCGGTCACCGCCTGGACCTTGCCAGCGATCAACAGCGCGGCATGGCGAAACCCGAACAGGGCCTGACCATCATTGACCAGGCTGTAGCTCAGTTGCACCGGGGTACGCGCGGCCCGCGTCTGGCGTTCCAGGTCGAGGAAACGGGCAAATACCTGCTCGGCGCTCCCCGTGATCGGCGCGTTCACTTGAACTCCGCGAAACGCGCCGTACCGCTCATGCCGGACAACAGACCCTTGGCGTCGGGCAGCGTCGCCACCAGCAGCAAGGTCTGGCTGCCCTCATCGATACGCGCGCCCAGGCGTTTGACCGTCGCTTGCAGGGGCTGGTCGGTTTCATCGGGGACAAAGGTGAAGGACTGGCCCGGCTTGAGCCTGCCCATCCAACGCGAAGGCACCAACAGGTGGATTTCCAGGGTGCGGTTATCGACCACGTCCAGCAACGGCGCGCCGGCAGCCACGCTTTCATAGCGCTGGACCTTGCGCGCCACCACTTGTCCATCGAACGGCGCGATCACGCTGCAGCGCTTGACCTGGACCTGATAAACCTGGGACTGCGCCTGCGCTTCGCTGAGCCTGGCCTCAGCGCGCGCCACTTCGAAACGCCCGACCGACTTCAACGCTGCCAGTTGCTTGTTATGGGCCAGCTCTTCACTGGCACCCCGGCTCGCCGCCCGGGCCGCATTGAGCTGAGCCTGGTACGCCGAACAGTCGAAACGCGCCAGGGTATCGCCCTTCTTGAAAGACTCCCCCTCACTGAATGGCAGCTCGACAATTCGCCCGGCCAACTCACTGGCAAGCACCGCCTGATCCCGCGCCCGAAGCACCCCGCGCGCCTCATTGCCGCTCGGCGCGCTGGCCCTGACGCCGCTCTCGAGCAGCGGATCATCGGAAACAGACGTCTGCGCCTGCACCCAGCACGTTACAAAGACCAACCCCAAAACCCAACTCGCTGAACGCCGCATAACCGCTACTCCCTGACGGATGGGCGGAGTCTACGACAGCGGTGGGGGGCGTCAAGGGAATAGCCGTGACGGGGTGGAAATCTGTTGTTTCAAAAAGACAGGAAGACGGTTAAAAAGCCCTGATTTTTTACTTAGGTATCTCGGTATTAAATCCTACAAGGGCCTAGGAGTACCCGCTCGCTCAAATAGGCAGTAAGCGATGGATTATTCGTCTCATCTAGCAACCGGCTTTCATTTCGGCCTCAGCTGTAATACTCGATGACAAACCGGGCTAAAAACGTATTGACCCTTCGCTGTAGAGGCATACAAAACTCATCCTGCCGGTGCAGGAGCTTGTTCACCCATGATTGACTTAGAATCACCCCGGGCTTAGGATTTGCTCACTGCTCAACCCCGTACGCAGAGATTAGATTCTCTGGCCGTTGGGGTGAAAACACCGGCTTCGGCCGGTTTTTTCGTTTATGGGGATTGAGTTTGTGCGTACCGCTTTTTTCGTTGACGGCTATAACGTTTTTTATGGATTGCTCGCCGGCACACCACACAAATGGTTGAATCTGGCGCAACTATTGGCGCACATCGCTCGCGTCGAGAATCCCCGGAGCTCGCTCGCCTCCGTTGATTACTTCACGTCCTCCGTCAAACCGGAACTGGCAACGCGAGGGATCATTTCCAAAGAGGCTCAAGACTCATACGTCCGCGCACTGAAGGCCAGCAAAGTCACCGTTCACTACGGACGCCATCAGCTCGAACGTGCCAACGCCCCCCGCTACGTCAGCAGAAAAATCGGCGCCTCACGTCAGGACACGGTTGCTATCTGGAAGCTGGAAGAAAAGGAAACGGATGTCCACATTGCGATCAGCATGTATCGCATGGCTTCAAGGCAGGAAACACTGCCGTGGGAAAAACGTATCGACCAACTGGTGCTAGTCTCTGGCGACACGGATATGGCTCCCGCATTAAGAGCGATTCGCGAGGACTTCCCTTACCTGAAAATCGGTGTCGTACTCCCCTACCGAACCGGATCCAAACGCCTGGCTCCCGGTTCTTTAAAAGAGCACGCCCACTGGATGCGTCGCGTTGTCACCTGCGACGAGCTCCAGTCCCACCAGTTCCCTGACCGAGTGCCCACTCACAAGGCCCCTGCCATCAAGCCGGCTTACTGGTGATATGGACACCACCTTGAAAAAAGCCGGCCATCGCAAGCAAGCTCGTGACAGGACGGGTTCAATTACCGCTCGTGCAACGCCTCGGCCCGGGCCTTGATGATGGGTTTGAGCAGGTAGCTGAGCACGGTTTTCTTGCCGGTGATGATGTCCACTGAGGCCACCATGCCCGGAATGATCAACAGGGGCTTTTCAGCGGTGCCCAGGTGACTGCGCTCGGTGCGCAGCTTGATGATGTAATAGGTGGTTTTCTTGTCTTCGTCGGTGATGGTATCGGCACCGATCTGTTCCAGCTTGGCTTTCAATCCACCGTAAATGGTGTAGTCGTACGCGGTGAATTTCACCGTGGCATCCTGGCCGGGATGCAGGAAAGCGATGTCCTGGGGACGGATTTTCGCTTCCACCAGAAGGGTGTCATCCAGTGGCACGATTTCCACCAGGTCACTGCCGGGCTGGATGACCCCGCCGATGGTGTTCACCAGCAACTTGTTGACGATACCCCGCACCGGCGAGGTAACCAGCGTACGGCTTACCCGATCCTCCAACGCCTTGCCGGTGGCCTGAGCCTTGTTCAGGTCGGTACGCGCCTCATTGAGTTGGGTCAGGGCTTCGCTGCGGAACTTGCCGCGCGTCTCATCGATCTTGCGCTGCACTTCCTTGATCGCCGATTCAGCGCGGGGAATCGCCAGAGTCGTGGCGTCCAGCTGCCCACGGGTTTCAACTTCAGCCCGCTTGAGCCGCAGCACTTCCACCGGCGACACCGCTCCCTGGGCGACCAACGGCTCGGACATGTTGATCTCCTGGCGCTGCAGTGAAAGGGCCGAGCGATACTGCGACTGCTTGGAAACAAACTCGCGCAACTCCTGCTGACGCTGAATCAACTGTTCCTGCAACCCGCCGATTTCATCGTGCAGCTGTTGGCGGCGGCTGATGTACAGCGACTCCTCGCTGGCGGCCTGGCGCGGTACAGCCTTGAGCACATCTTCAGGGAAGTTCAGCGGCCGGTCATCGACCTCGGCACTCAAACGTTCGACCCGCAATAACATGGACAAACGATCCGCCTCTGTTTCCCCCACATTGGAGACAAACCGCGTGTCATCCAGGCGAATCAACGGCGCGCCGGCCTCGACGATCTGCCCTTCACTGACAAACAGCTCGGCAACGATCCCGCCTTCCAGGTTCTGGATTTTCTGGATCTTGGACGACGGAATCGCCTTGCCGTCGCCCTTGGTCACTTCGTCGACCTGCGCGAAGTTGGCCCACAGCACCAGGAAGACAAAGAAGCCGATGATCCCCCAGATCGTCAGCCGCACCACCCGAGGGGCGTCTTCGATCAGGGCTTTGTTGACCTCAGGCAGGGGCTGGCCATGCAGCGAGTCCGAGCCCTTGAAATAACGGCCCACGGCACTTTTCAAACCCGACTTAAGCAACACTGATCTGCCCCTTCTTCAACGCTTCCATCACCGCGGCTTTCGGGCCGTCGGCCAGGATCTGCCCGCGGTCGATCACCAACAGGCGGTCCACCAGCGACAACAAGGATGCCCGGTGCGTCACCAGCACCACCGTCTTGTTTTCCACCACGGCGGCCAGGCGCTGCTTCAAGCGCTCCTCACCGGTGTTGTCCATGGCGCTGGTGGGTTCATCCAATAGCAGGATGGGCGGGTTGAGCAGCAGCGCACGGGCCAGGGCGACGTTCTGGCGCTGGCCGCCGGAGAGGTTCTGCCCGCGCTCGCCCACTTGCAGTTCATAACCTTGCGGATGCAGCCGCGCAAACTCATGCACCCCCGCCAGTTCGGCGGCCTGGAGCACCAGTTCGTCCTCGACGTAACGGGCGCCGGAGGTCAGGTTGTCCCGCAGGGTGCCGGCCAGCAGCTGGATATCCTGTGGCACGTAACCGATGTTGTAGCGCAACTCGCTGACGTCGATCTGGCGGATGTCCACACCGTCAACCAGCAGTGCTCCGTCGTCCGGCTGATAGAGCCCCACCAGCAACTTGGCCAGGGAGCTCTTGCCCGAGCCGCTACGGCCAATTATGCCGATTTTTTCCCCTGGCTTGATCACCAGGTTGATGTTCTTCAGCGCAGCGTTCTGCTGGTTCGGGTAGGTGAAATTCAACTGACGGCATTCAATGGCACCCTGCAAGACCTTACGGCTCAACGGACGCTCTTCGAAATTGCGCTCCTGGGGCAGCTCCATCATCTGATCGACCGACACCATGGTCACACGCGCCTGCTGATAGCGAGTCAACAGACCCGACAGCGACGCCAATGGGCTGAGGGCGCGACCACTGAGCATGTAGCAGGCGATCAACCCACCCATGCTCAGGTTGCCGTCGATGATCTGATAGACGCCGAAAACAATCATGATCACCCCGGCCAACTGCTGGATCAGCAAGGTGATGTTCATCGCCAGGCCGGACAGCATCTTCACCCGCAGCTCAAGGCGGCTGAGCGTGCCGATGGTTTGTTCCCACTGATACTGGCGCTCACTCTCGGCGTTGTTGACCTTCACCGCATCCAGACCGGCCAGGGTTTCGATCAGGCTCGATTGACGCTCGGCGCCCAGGGCCATGGTCCGCTCCATGGTCGCCACCAGCGGCTTTTGCAAGGCGTAGCCGATCAGCAGGGCAATCGGAAAGGCCAGCACCGGAATCCACACCAGATGCCCACCGAGGATCGCGATGACCATGAAGATCAGCAAGGTGAACGGCAGATCGATCAGACTGGTAAGGGTCAGCGAGGCGAGAAAGTCCCGCAGGCTTTGGAATTCATGGATGTTCTGGGCAAAGCTGCCCACCCGTGCCGGGCGATACTTCATGGCCATGCCAACGATGCGTTCGAACAGCGTGGCCGAAATGATCAGGTCGGTTTTCTTGCCGGCCAGGTCCAGGCATAGGCTGCGAAGCATCTTGAGGATCAGGTCGAACACATAGGCACCGGTAATACCGATCGCCAGCACCCACAGGGTGGACTCGGCCTGGTTCGGCACCACGCGATCGTAAACGTTCATCACGAACAGCGGCGCCGCCATGGCGATAATGTTGATCAGCAAGCTGGCGGCGATGGCGTCGGCGTACAGCCAGCGCGACCGCTTGAGGGTGTCGCGAAACCACGAACGCGCCCGGGGAATGAGCGTGCCGTGGTTCACGTCGAATTTGTGTTGCGGTTGGGCGAAGAACACTTTGCCGCTGTAGTCGTCGGCCAGCAGTTCACGGCTGACCGTCACTTCGCCGCCGTCGCTTTCGCTGAGCAGCAGACGCGCCTGGTCATCGCCGACCCAGCCGAGCAACACCGCGCTGCGACCGTCCTTGAGCAACAGCAGGGCCGGCATGGCGATGGTCGGTATCTGCTCGAGTCGGCGTTGCAGCACCCGGCCTTGCAAACCGGCACGCGCCGCCGCTCGCGACAATAATTCGACGCTCAGCCGTTGCTTGGGCAACGGCAGGCCCGTGGTGAGCATCGCCGCGCTGGCCGGCTTCTGATGGAGCATGCAAAGCGCCAGCAAGCCGTCCAGCAGCGGGTCGTCGTGCAGCGTGCGCGGATCATGGATGAGTTCGACTCGACTGACTTCTGATTCCACGCTGGGCACTCTTTGCTGATCGAAACGGGATGGATGACTCAATTCATCCCAGGCAACTGGACCCTGGGCTTGACGTCATTCTGCACAACGGATGCCAACGGCGCGACAACCCCCTGACTTTTGAGCAACTGACCCATGGTTGCCTTGATCCGATATTGGCTGAACAACTGCACGTTCTTGATCTCCGCCAGGCGGCGGGAGGCGCTGAACAGCTCGTTTTCGCTGTCGAGCAAGTCGAGCAGAGTCCGCTCGCCGAGGCCGAACTGCCGCTGGTAGGCGGTGCGTACGTTGGCGCTGTGATCGACGTACTGCTGGGCAATGGGCACTTGGGCATTGGCGTTGTTGAGGGCATTCCAGGCCAGGCCCAACTCTTCAGTCAGTTGACGCAGAGCATTGTTGCGGATGTCCAAGGCCTGGTTCGACAAATACGACTTGGATTCCAGATCCGCCTTGTTGCTACCACCGGCGTACAGGTTAAAACGCATGCGCAGCATGGCTTGCCATTCGTTGTTGTGACCGTTCTGACCATCCAGATCGTTGTCGGCGGTACGGCCCAACTCGGCGTCGAAGCGTGGGTAGAAGCTCGACTTGGCGGCTTCGTACTGTTGCTCGGCAGCCGCGATGTCTGCTTCGGCCGAACGCAACACCGGGCTGTTTTCCAGCATCTGGGCACGAGCTTCCGTCAGATTGGCCGGCAGCAGTGCCAGAAAATCGGCGGGGCGTTCCAGTTGATCGGGCATTTGACCCACGGCGCTGAGGTAGTTGGTCTCTGCGTCGGCCAGGTTGGTCTGCTCGGTGATCAGGTTGTTGCGGGCTTGGGCCATACGCGCTTCGGCCTGATCCAGATCGGCGCCGCTGCCCACGCCACGGTCGGTGCGCAGCTTGATTTGATCGAAGATGCGCTCATGACTCTTGAGGTTTTCCTCGGCCAGGCGCACGAACTCGCGGCGGGTCAGCACATCCAGGTAAACCTGGGCCACCGTCAGGCCGGTGCGCTCGGAGGCATCCAGCAACGAGTAGGCACGGGCATTGACGGTGGCTTGTTGACGCCCTACTTCGCTGGACGTCGCAAAACCGTCAAAAACCATTTGCGTCAGGCGCAGGCTGGACTCGCTACGGTTCAAGGTTTCCCAATGGTTATTGCTGCCCGAGCGGGTCGTCACACTGTCAGTACCTTCGCGACCGTACCCCGCTGCAAGGTCCACTCTAGGCAGGTAGCCGCCTTTAGCGGCCTTGAGTTGGTAGTCCGCCGCCAGTCGGCTGTTCACACCGGCCTGAATCTCAGGATGGACATCCAACGCCTGTTGCATAGCCTGCGGCAAGGTTTGTGCTTGTACGAAACTGGCGGCGAGGGCGAAAGGTAAAGCCTTGAACAGGTGCAAACGCATGGTTGGATTATTCCCGAAACTCTTGTCTTGAATCACAGCGAAAGGTGGCGCTGCATCGGATGATGGCAACCGGGATGACCGTATGTCGGAAAGTTCGAAACAGGCAGTGAATCATGCACCGAAAGAACAGGTCGCCGCTTAAATATCAATGTGACATTACTGAAGCGATTGTTTAGGATGGCCAGCAGAAGGTCAATAGTTTGGCAGAAACAAATAAACCATAAAAAAGAGCCAAAATATTGACATGCCAAAGCGTCAAAACAACCTTATTTAGCGAAGCAAGAGCGTCCAGACCGGCGCAGCCACAGGCTGTCCGGTACATGGAAGTCTACTGAACGTGGCACCCGGAGAGTCTTCAATGAGCAGTGTTATTGCCGTCGTCAAAAGCATTGTTGGTCAGGTTTTCGTCGTATCCCCCGAAGGCATCCGGCGTGTGCTCATTGAAGGTGACCGCCTGTCCACAGGCGATCAATTGGACACCGGCGCTGCTGGCGCCGTTACATTGGAGCTGGCCGATGGGCGCACGCTGGACCTGGGTCGCGACACCCAGTGGAGCGCCAGTGCCCCGGACTCCTCCACCGATCTCGCCCAGGCCACTGCCCAGGCTGCGCCGTCGGTAGAAGAACTGCAGCAGGCCATTGCCGCCGGGGTCGACCCGACGACCGCCCTTGAAGCCACCGCCGCTGGCGCCACTGCAGCAGGTACGGGCGGGGCCGCCGGGGGCGGCCACAGCGTTGTGATGCTGGATGCCACCGCTGGCAGCGTCGACCCGACCATCGGGTTCCCGACTGAGGGTTTGAGCGCAGCCGCGGCCGCTGACGACGACATCACCGGCGGCGACACCGACGCCGATACCACTGCCAACGCAGTGCTTGATTCGACGCTGACTCTGAGCGCCACCCCAACCTTGACCGAGGCCGGCGGCGTGCTGGTCTACACCGCGACCGTCACCCAGGCGCCTCAGACCAACCTGACCGTGACCTTGTCCAACGGCGCAGTGATCGTGATTCCCGCCGGGCAACTGACCGGTAGCGTCAACGTTCCCCTGGCGCCGAACGACACCGTCTATAACGACGCTAGCCAGATCAGCGTCACCGTCACCGGCACTACCGGCGGCACCGGCATTGCCGTGACCTTGCCCACCACACCGGCAGTCACCCAGATCACCGACACCGTTGACACCACCACCGTCACGCTGACGGCAGGCAACACGGTGACCGAAGGCGGCCAGATCACCTACACCGCCACCCTGACCAACCCGGCCCAAACACCGGTCACCGTGACCTTGAGCAATGGCTCGGTCATCACCATCGCCGCTGGGCAAACTACCGGCACCGTCAACGTCGACACCCCGGCCAACGACGTCTACAACAACGGCAGCACCGTCAGCACCACCATTACCGGTGCAACCGGCGGCAACTTTGAAAACCTGGTGCCGAGCACCACGCCTGCCGTGACGACGATCACCGATTCGGTGGACGCCACCGGCCTGACCTTGACCGCCAGCAACACCGTCACCGAAGGCGGCCAGATCACCTACACCGCCACCCTGACCAACCCGGCCCAAACGCCGGTCACCGTGACCTTGAGCAATGGCTCGGTCATCACCATCGCCGCTGGCCAGACCACCGGCACCGTCAACGTCGATACCCCGGCCAACGACGTCTACAACAACGGCAGCACCGTCAGCACCACCATTACCGGCGCCACCGGCGGTAACTTTGAAAACCTGGTGCCGAGCACCACGCCTGCTGTGACGACGATTACCGATTCGGTGGATGCCACCGGCCTGACCTTGACCGCCAGCGACACCGTCACCGAAGGCGGTCAGATCACTTACACCGCCACCCTGACCAACCCGGCCCAGACTCCAGTGACCGTGACCCTGAGCAATGGCTCGGTCATCACCATCGCCGCGGGGCAAACCACCGGC
Organism: Pseudomonas halotolerans; assembly: GCF_039581215.1. Taxonomy (NCBI): domain Bacteria; kingdom Pseudomonadati; phylum Pseudomonadota; class Gammaproteobacteria; order Pseudomonadales; family Pseudomonadaceae; genus Pseudomonas; species Pseudomonas halotolerans. Next base: position 1,949 of record NZ_JBCNTJ010000027.1, on the reverse strand, counting down.
ACCGTCAACGTCGATACTCCGGCCAACGACGTCTACAACAACGGCAGCACCGTCAGCACCACCATCACCGGCGCCACGGGCGGCAACTTTGAAAACCTGGTGCCGAGCACCACGCCTGCCGTGACGACGATCACCGATTCGGTGGACGCCACCGGCCTGACCTTGACCGCCAGCAACACCGTCACCGAAGGCGGCCAGATCACCTACACCGCCACCCTGACCAGCCCGGCCCAAACGCCGGTCACCGTGACCTTGAGCAATGGCTCGGTCATCACCATCGCCGCTGGCCAGACCACCGGCACCGTCAACGTCGATACCCCGGCCAACGACGTCTACAACAACGGCAGCACCGTCAGCACCACCATTACCGGCGCAACCGGTGGCAACTTTGAAAACCTGGTGCCGAGCACCACGCCTGCCGTGACGACGATTACCGATTCGGTGGATGCCACCGGCCTGACCTTGACCGCCAGCGACACCGTCACCGAAGGCGGTCAGATCACTTACACCGCCACCCTGACCAACCCGGCCCAGACGCCGGTCACCGTGACCTTGAGCAATGGCTCGGTCATCACCATCGCCGCTGGGCAAACTACCGGCACCGTCAACGTCGATACCCCGGCCAACGACGTCTACAACAACGGCAGCACCGTCAGCACCACCATTACCGGCGCAACCGGTGGCAACTTTGAAAACCTGGTGCCGAGCACCACGCCTGCCGTGACGACGATCACCGATTCGGTGGACGCCACCGGCCTGACCTTGACCGCCAGCAACACCGTCACCGAAGGCGGCCAGATCACCTACACCGCCACCCTGACCAACCCGGCCCAAACGCCGGTCACCGTGACCTTGAGCAATGGCTCGGTCATCACCATCGCCGCTGGCCAGACCACCGGCACCGTCAACGTCGATACCCCGGCCAACGACGTCTATAACAACGGCAGCACCGTCAGCACCACCATTACCGGCGCAACCGGCGGTAACTTTGAAAACCTGGTGCCGAGCACCACGCCTGCCGTGACGACGATCACCGATTCGGTGGACGCCACCGGCCTGACCTTGACCGCCAGCAACACCGTCACCGAAGGCGGCCAGATCACCTACACCGCCACCCTGACCAGCCCGGCCCAAACGCCGGTCACCGTGACCTTGAGCAATGGCTCGGTCATCACCATCGCCGCTGGCCAGACCACCGGCACCGTCAACGTCGATACCCCGGCCAACGACGTCTACAACAACGGCAGCACCGTCAGCACCACCATTACCGGCGCAACCGGCGGTAACTTTGAAAACCTGGTGCCGAGCACCACGCCTGCTGTGACGACGATTACCGATTCGGTGGACAGCACCGGTTTGAGCCTGTCGGCGTCCACCCAAGTGGCCGAAGGCGGTTCGATTGTATACACCGCGACATTGACCAATGCCGCCGGCACTCCAGTCACCGTGACCCTGAGCAACGGCGCCGTTATCAACATCGCTGCTGGGCAAACCACTGGCACGGTGACAGTCGATGCGCCAACTGACGACGCCTACAAAGACGCCGGAAAAGTCGAAGTCAGCATCGACAACGCCACCGGCGGTAACTTCGAAAACCTCGTCCCGAGCACCACTCCGGCAGTGACTGATGTCACCGACACCATCGACACGTCGACTGTCAGCCTGACCGCAACGTCCTCCGTGGCTGAAGGCGGCACCGTGGTTTACACCGCTTCGGTCAATGCACCAGTGACCGGAGCTCCGTTGGTCGTAACGTTGAGCAACGGCCAAAGCATCACCATCCCGGTCGGCTCCAGCTCCGGTTCGGTGAACTTCGTTACCCAGAACGACGCCCTTGCTGGCGGCGACAACCTGAGTGTCAAGATTGACGATGCCCAGGGCGGTAACTACGAAAAACTGGACATCGATGCTACTCCGGCTGACACCACCGTTACGGATACCCAAGACAC
>NZ_JBCNTJ010000026.1:0-40776 GCF_039581215.1 Pseudomonas halotolerans | reverse complement strand
AACAGCACGAGGCCGATGATCGCTGCGATGGCAATGACCGTTACCTGTCCCCATGCCGTCGGCATCAGGAGGACGAAGCAGGCCGCTGCCGCCATGAGGGTGATGCGCGGTGCATCCGGGCAAAGATTGCGCGCCATCCCCCATACCGCTTGGGCCACCACGGCGACCGCCACCACCTTCAAACCATGCAGCACGCCGGAAGGCAGCGCATCGCCGTAACGGGCGATGCCCAGCGCAAACAGAATCAGGGCAATCGCTGACGGTAGTGTGAAGCCTGCCCATGCGGCGGCCGCCCCGGCGTAGCCAGACCGTGACAGCCCGAGCGCGATCCCGACCTGGCTGCTGGCGGGCCCTGGCAGGAACTGGCACAGAGCAACCAGATCCGCATAGCTGCGTTCGCTCAGCCACTGTCGCCGCGTCACGAACTCTTCGCGAAAATAGCCCAAGTGGGCAATGGGGCCACCGAAAGAGGTCAAGCCCAAGCGTAAGAAAATCAGAAAGACCGCCCAAGGGCTACGGTCAGTTCCAGCGGGATCGGCCATGGTCACACCTGGGGTTGTGGCAGTGTGGGGGCGATCATAATCCAATTACATTAACGAAAAACGATATATAGGCGAGCACCACCGAACGCTGACTGAGCGGGCGGTGCGCCCCTGCGGTTATCAGGCTTTGGCCTTGTTCATCGAGACGGTCAGCGGGGCAGAGCGGACAATGACGCTGATGACCGTCAATGCCGCAATCACCAAACCGGGCGAGGTGGCCAGCAAGACACCGGTGGTGCCGGCTCCGGCCGCCAGAATCTGCCCGGCGGCCAAAGGGCCGGCCACCGAGCCCAAACGACCGATCGCTACCGCTGCGCCAACGCCGGTGGCCCGCACCGACGTCGGGTACGAAGGTGGCGCCAGGGCGTAAAGCACCAGTTGCGCGGCCATCACGAACAACCCGGCTGCAAAGCCGGCGATGGCCATCGGAACGATGCCCACGGACAGGCCGACCCCGCCCAGCGCCGCCAATAACCCGGTGTACACGAACAGCACCACCTTGATGCCGTTGCAGCGATCCAGCAACAGGCCGCCAAGCAGGGAGCCGAGGGCACCGCCGATATTGAACAGCATCTGCACCAGGCCTGCCTGGGGTTTACTGAAGCCCTGTTCCAACAGCAGCGAGGGCAGCCAGTTGAGCAACATGTACATCACGGTCAGGGTGAAGAAGTAGCTCAGCCACAACGCCAGGGTCACGCCGGCCCGGCCTTCACCGAACAAGGCCTGGCCGGTTGAAGTGCGCGTGGGGTTGGCGGTGTCTTGTTGCTGGCGAAAGGCGCTGGACTCGGGCAGCAACACCATCATCAGTGGCACCACCAGCAACGGCGCGAGCCCGCCGATGATGAAGGTCGTCTGCCAGTGTTCGGGAAACAGCATGGCGACCACCGCCGCCAGAGCCCCACCCAATGGCACGCCGGCATACATGATGCTGATGGCCGTACCGCGCCGTTGCTCGCCCACGGCTTCGGCACACAGGGCAATCAGGTTGGGCAGGGCGGCGCCCAAGCCCAGGCCAGTCATGAAGCGCACCAGCAGCAGGCTGGAAAAAGAGCCGACATAGGCCGTGCTGAGCGAAAACACGCCAAACAGCAACACCGCGGCGATGAGGATTTTCTTGCGACCGATGCGATCGGCAATCCAGCCACCGAAGAAGGCGCCCGGCAGCAAACCGATGATGCCGGCACTGAACACCCAACCCATCATTTTCGGGTCCAGGGCGAAGGTCTGGCGCAGCCCTGCGGCGGCAGTGCCAGCAGCTTGCAGGTCAAAGCCTTCAATCAAAGCGACGATAAAACACAGGGCAATGGTCAGCGTCGTGCGACGTGATGGGGTGTCCATGGCAAACCTCTTTATTGTTTTTGTGAGTGTGCTGACGTGCACGCAGGCTTGCTCGCATCCCGCTATGTCAAGCCGCAATTAAGATTAACAAAGATAACTAAAAAATGAACATTCATGAAAATGACTTGGAAAAAACCGAATAAATCTATGTGGATCAATAGGATGACACCTACGTGTTGTCTTATTTTAAAAGTAGATACGAATATTAACGTTCGATTATCGGCCATTATGGATTGACGGCGCTTCAGGCTTTTCCCACTCTCAGGCCCAAGAGATCCCAGGGACGTACCTGGCGATCCCGTTCAAAAAACAACAACAATAAGTGGACATCGACCATGACGGATTCACCCCGGGGCGTCTTTGCGACGGTCTCAGTCTCACCTCTTTGCACGCAACGTCTGGTTCTGCTGGGCTTGTGGGTGATTGCCACCCCAGCCCTGTCGGAAGGCTTCATCGACGACAGTCATGGCACATTGACCTTGCGCAACTTCTACCTGGATCGGGATTACAAGGACGAGGGGGCAAAAACCGCGGCTCGGGAATGGGCTCAGGGCTTCATCATGAATGTGGAGTCGGGTTTTACGTCGGGCATTGTCGGTTTCGGCCTGGACGCCCGTGGGTTGATGGGGGTCAAGCTGGACTCCTCACCGGACCGCAGCGGCACTGAATTGCTGCCGGTGTCCAGCAGCGACAAGCGCGCGGCGGACGAATATTCGCGCCTGGCCATGACCGGCAAAATGCGCTTTGCGCAAACCACGGTGAAGAGCGGCGATGTGTCGATCTTTCTGCCGTTCGCCTTCGCCAGCCCCTCGCGGTTGCTGCCGCAGACGTTTCGCGGCACCACGCTCAGTTCCAAGGACATCGACGGACTGACGCTCAATACCGGCTACATCGATCGCATCAACAAGCGTGACTCCACCGACTACCAGCCAATGAGCATCGCTTCGCCGAACGGTCGTTTCAACGGTGCGGCCACCTCATCGCACATGGCCTATGTCGGTGGCGATTATCAGGTAAACAAAGACCTCAGCCTGCGGGCTTATCACGCTGAAGTAGCCGACCTGTACCAGCAGAACACCCTGGCCTTGCTGCATAACGTGCAAGTGGGCGAAGGCACGTTGACCTCCGATCTGCGCAGCTTTTTCAGCGACGAAGAGGGCAGTGCCAAGGCCGGCAAGGTGGACAACCGCAACCTCTCAGCGTTGTTCGGTTATCGCTTTGGCGGTCATCGCCTGAGCCTGGGTTACATGCATGCCAGCGGCGATACAGCGACGCCTTATGTGTCAGGCACTGAGTTGATGGGCATGAGCGAGTTGACCATGAGCTCGGACTTTCTCAACGCCAAGGAACGGACCTGGCAGGCGATCTACGATTATGACTTCGCCGCCGCCGGGGTGCCCGGCTTGAAGAGCCGGCTGCGTTACGTGCGCGGTGACAATATCGAACTGGCGGCACTCAATGCCGACGACCGTAAGGAGCGGGAATTCCAGATGGAACTGGGCTATGTGATCCAGGGCGGTCCGCTGAAGAATGTCGGGTTGATGGTGCGCAAATCGATCTATCGCAACGACTTCCCGGCCGGGGCGGCGTTTCGCGATGAAAACCAGACCCGCTTCCTGGTGCTCTACACGGTGCCGATCTGGTAAGCCGTGGGGCAAGTGGATACCCGCGTTGCGCAAGCGTGGGCTGAGCTGTGCTCAGCTCACCTTGGATTGAGCCGGCCCGGTCTGGGCTGCTCGCGACGCACAGCTACTTCACCCGCTCAAAGATGATATGGACCTTCGTACCATCGGGACGCTGGAAATTTTCCACCATCCGGTTGCCCTCGACTTTCAGTTGCAGGTCATCTTGAGTACGTGTCGCGCCCACCCAATTCGGGAACGTCGATCCTTCGACGGTATTGCCGGTGAATTCACCGTTCTGGTCGACGGTATATCGTCCGAAAAAACCGATGCTCCCAGCCATCGCTGCTCGGTTTTCCTCATCGGTTCCTTCGCCCCGAACGCTGGATCGAAACGCGGGCACTCGCGGATCGGTGAGCACCTCGACAAACGTCAAATCTTCAGTGAACACCAGCCATCCATGTGGATTGGGGCCGTACGCATCCGATCGGATGCCCTCGCGTTCAATGGTTGCGCTGACCATTTTCCATGTTCCGACCAGTGGGCTTTTCGTAGCGGAAAACGCTGCGGTGCAAAGCGAAAAGGCCATGATCGCACCCGCTGCCAGTACCGATATTTTCAGAGTCATTCGCATCACCGTTGTGGGTTATCTGAACACTGTTGTAGAGGGTTAAAAACATCACGCATTCATCAGGGCAACCAGGGCGGGAACAGACAGTACGGCTGTGTAATAGCCCATGAACTGCACACCGATGTTGAACCCCAAAAAGCGTGAGAGGAAACCGCCCAGCAGGCCGATGGTGACGATCACCAGCAACCCCAGCAGGCCACCTTCCCAAATGCCGATCACCAGGATCAGGCCGACAAAGGTCGAGATCACCGCTTCGTGACTGATCTTGCGCGACACGTAGGACGCGGCTCTGTGGGCGTAATTCATGGTGAAGGGGTAAGCGATCAGGATGGCGACGACCACCGCCAATAACCCGTAGCCAAAAAACTCCCAGGTGCTGAGCAGTGAATGCAAGTTGTTCACCTCGCCTGTCGCCGCGTCCACGCTAAAGCGCGGCGGAGCGTTGAACAGTGGCGCTGCCGGGCCCGCTGCGACAGGGCTCAGTGGCAGGCCGAAGGCGATCAGCGGGATCAAGGCTTCGGCCAGGTAGGTTGATTCCGTAACGCCGTTTCGGGCGGTGATGACCGTGGTCAGGCGATGGTAGACATGCTTGACCCTCGAACCGACGAGCTCGCCCATGATGACGGTCATGGCCACCGGACTGAACACAAAGGTCGCGCTGGAGATCACCGCAGTAATGGCCGTCCACAGGCTCTGCTTGCTGTCCAGAACCCTGAGCGGATTAGGAAAAAATCCGCCCCAGCTTTTTACGTCGGGCGACAGGGAAAACGTGCGCACTTGTTGGCGTCGCATGGTTTCCCGCTCGGCGGGCGCGAGCAGCGAGAACAGCGCGGCGATCAACGGGCCAATGGCGATGCCCAGAAAGTAACTGACACTGAGCTTGACCCCGAACTGTGCGGTCATGGTTTGCAGGCCAACGATGATCATGACGAACGGAATCAACGTCAGCACGGCCGCCAGACGACCTTTGGAGAACCACGCGATCGCCACCGCCGCGAGCAGGAACACCCAAGGCGCAGCCTGCTTGATCATGTCCCCGAACGGCGCCAGCATCAGCGCGAACAATACGGCCATTGGCACGGCGATCAACGCGGCAATGACCGCCCCGGAAATCATCTTGCGCAGGGCAATGTGGGGCACGCCCAAGTTGCGCAGAAAGTTGGCCTCGCGCATCAATGGCGTCGCCATGGTGTCGCCAGGAATACCCAGCAACGCCGTCGGGACAGCATGGGTCATATGTTTGGCGACGGCGCCGGCCAGAAAGAACGTCAGCACGCCGGGGGCCGGGACACCCAGCAGGACGACCAGCAAGGTCAAAGGGGCGAGGGTGGTGGTTTCATCGCTCCCGGAGATGAGCCCGATCCCGGCAAAAATCACCGCCCCCAGGATCCCCATGCCCAGTGCCATCAGGACCTGATCCATCAGTGGAACGATCATGATTGACCTCCATTGCCACTGACTGCGCCGACCCCAACGGCAGCGGTTGCAGCAGGACTTTTCGCGGGCGCACCAAGGCCTTTCTCGTAATCGGCGAACAGATCATACAGGTCCATTTCACGCAGTTCCGCGATCGTGGCCGGCGGCAGATCAGCCAGACTGCCCAGTGGGCCGTACTCGTTCTGCAACTCAATCAGGATTTTTGCGCGCCAGGCCGGATCAGCCAGGTGTTCTATGACATGGCGCTTGGGTTTGAAAAGCAGCGCACTGATGGCGCCACCTGCCAGGCAGCCCACAATCCCTACCAGCATCGCGTAGGCGCGGGCCATCTGCGCGGAGTCCACCCAGCCGACAAGCAGGTGCTGGGCGATAAAAAAAGCGCCAAGGCTGACGGCTGCACCAATGCCTATGGAGTAGAGCAGGTGGCGACCATCAACCGTGTCGCCCCATACTTCGAATAGTTCGGATTTCATCAGGATTCTCCCACTGCCCCTGGAGGGTTTTATTGTTATGAATGTGAAGAGATGTGCTTGTGTTCGTGGCTACGAGTCCGACGCCTGCGCGCGTTTTTGCTCAAGAAGTTCAGCGGCTTTGTCCGAGCGTACGTCCCGAGCCTGAACCATCTGCGTGACCAGCCAATCGACCTCATCGCCCCTGGCTCCTGCCGAAAGCGCAATGTTGCGGGCATGCAAGGCCATGTGCCCGCGTTGTATCCCCTCGGTAGACAGCGCACGCAACGCCCCCAGGTTTTGGGCGAGGCCGACCGCCACGGCTATCTCGGCAAGTTCCTGAGCGGTTTTCACGCCCAGGATGCGTAACGACAATTGCGCCAGCGGGTGAGTCTTGGTCGCGCCGCCGACCAGGCCAACGGGCATGGGCATTTCCAGCGTTCCCACCAGATGGCCCCTGCCATCTTTTTCCCAGGTCGTCAGTGACCCGTAATGTCCGTTACGACAGGCATAGGCGTGTGCCCCGGCTTCCACCGCGCGCCAGTCGTTGCCGGTGGCGACGATCAATGGGTCGATGCCGTTCATGATGCCCTTGTTGTGGGTGGCTGCACGATAGGGATCGACCACTGCAAAGTTGTAAGCATCGAGAATGCCTTCAATGACGTCTTCACCCCGGTAGGCCTTGGTGGTGAGATGTTCCGGTGCAATGCGGATCTGGGCCCGGGCAAGCCGCAGGTCGGCCAGGTTCGACAGAATGCGCAGGCGTACCTTGCCGCCAGTGATCTGTTCCATCAACGGGGCCACGGCTTCAGCCATCGTGTTTACGGTATTGGCCCCCATCGCATCGCGTACATCCACGATAAGGTGGGCAACCAGCATGGGGCCGCGGGGGCTCTGGGCGAAGGTATGCACTTCGATATCGCGGCAACCGCCACCCAACTGGTTCAGCAGTTGATCCTTGCGGTTGGCCAGTTCGATGATTTCGTCCTTGCGGCGCAACAGACTCAGACGGGCATTGAAGGGATCGTCGATGTCTACGATCTGCACTTGCGCGCGCATCAGCGGCAGCGAGCTGGAGGTCTGGAAACCGCCGGCTTCGCGCGCCAGTTTGGCCATGAACGAGGCGGCGGCGACCACCGAAGGCTCCTCGACGACCAACGGCACGATGACGTCGCGGCCGTTGATCTGGAAGTTGCTCGCGACAGCGTAGGGCAATTCAAATTTCCCGATGACGTTTTCGATCATGCCATCGGCTATTTCCAGGGGCAGGGCGCCGGCATCGCGAAGCAGGGCAACATCAGCTTCTGCAAGCTCAAGCAGCTGTTGCAAGTGGTTCAAGCGTTCGGCTGGCGACAGGTTACGGAACATCGGGAGGCGGGAGTCGATACTCATGGAAGGCACCCAGTTGCAGTTATTGTTTTTCAATGCCTGCCACCCTATGCGTATGTGTCCTGGCAAAAAAGGTACAGTTTGGACAGACAGTACCTAAGCTGTACCCTCTGCGAATCATTCATCCAGGACTTCGTACAATGGCGCGACTGACGCTTGCCCAGGAGCTGACGGCTTCATTGGTTGCGCAGATCGGCAACGGCACCTACCAAGTGGGGGACCGTTTACCGTCCTTGCGCGAGTGCATGCGTTTGTTTGGTCATTCGAAAAATACGGTGATCAACGCTTATGAATCGCTGGCCTCCCAAGGGCTGGTCGAGGCGCGTCACGGGCAGGGGTTCTTCGTGACACGAGGTGCGCCGAGCAGCAGCGAACCGGAAGAGCCGCTGCCCTTTACCCGGGCGATGGACACCATCTGGCTGATGCGCCAGCAATTTGTCCGTGAGCCGGGTCACTCGCCCTTGGGTGAAGGTTTTCCGCCTGTAGAGTGGCTGATGGATCTGCGCTTGGACAAGTTCACGCGCCAGATCATGCGCATGGGGGTCACCACGCTTTTTCGCTACGGCAACCGGCTGGGCAACGCTGCACTGCGCCAACACCTGGTGCAAAAACTGGCGAGCTATTCAATTACCGCCAGTGCGCGGCAAATCGTAACGACCCATGGGGCCAATCACGCACTGGATCTGATCATCCGCCGTTTCATTGCCCCCGGGGATCACGTTTTTGTCGAGGATCCAGGCTATTACCCGCTGTTTGGCAAGCTGCAACTGCAAGGGGCGCGGATGTTATCCGTGCCCCGATTGCCGGACGGGCCGGACCTGGACGTGCTGGAGCAGCATCTTCTGTTGCACAAGCCGAAATTATTTTTCATTCAGTCGGTTGGGCACAATCCGACGGGCTCCGATATCTCCCCCGGCAAAGCCCATCGACTGGTCCAGTTAGCCCATGAGCACAACTTTATCCTGGTGGACGACGACGCGTTGGCTGATTTCAAACCGGCGTCGGCCATCAAGGTGTCTGCGCTGGATCAATTGAACCGTTCACTGTACGTGGGCAGTTTTTCCAAATCGGTTTCTGCGGCATTGAGGGTGGGGTTTATCGCAGGAAGCAAGGACGTCATCGACGAACTGGGTGATCTGAAAATGCTCCTGCACACCAGCACTTCGGAGCTGTGTGAGCGAACCATTGATGTCATCCTGACGGAGGGGCATTTTCTGCGACATCAGATCCGCCTGCAGGAGCGGCTCAAGAGCGCCACTGCGGCAGGTTTGCAGATGCTCGATGAGATAGGCGCCGAGGTGTTCTTTCGGCCAGAGCAGAGTCTGTATCTGTGGGCCCGGTTTGCCCACATTGACGACGCCAGGGAGCTGACCCGGCAACTGCTGCCGAAGGGATTCATGATTGCTCCTGGTCACATATTTTCACCGGAGCAGTCGCGTATCAATCCCTGGACGCGATTGAATGTCGCGTACCTGAATGACCCGTTGCTTAAGGCGGTGTTGAGTGGCTGATGGCTCACCGCTCACCGCTCACCGCTCACCGTGCTAAGGCTGGGTGTGCGCGCCGGTTGAAACAACGCTTTCGTTGCCGTCTACGCCCCGCGCCTCAACCGGCACCCAGAGGCGCTCACTGCGACATTTGAATTTCACGCTTTTGCGCGGCGCCATCGCCCGGGCGTTGTCCATGCACACCGCCCTGGAGGCAAAAGTCGGCCCCGGCTTTCGCTCTTCTACACAACCTTCAACGCCGCTGCAGATCGCCATAACCACAAAATAAACAGTCATCATCCTGAATGCTCCTATAGAGCGATGCGATTAATTGCTCTGCCGTCAGGCCCTGAAATGCTGGCGGTGACAGTCGGATGATGGGCCTGCTTTCAAATCCTCAGCAATGGCCCGCACGGTCCAATCGTCGGAAAAACGTCGTTTGTTCAGTTTTTTTCAGATTTCAAATATCGGCGCCAATTCGTTGGCGTTTTTCGCGGGGCAAGCGGGTATTCCCTATGGAAAACGCGACAAGGGAAAAAATCTGAGGTCTGCCATCAGCCGTAGTTAATGAGTCGGTTTGACCCGTTGCGCGATGAGTGTTGTGATTGCCCTCGGCTGGGCACCTGCTCAGGCTTGATCCAGAAAATGGGTGATGAACAGGAGCAGCAGTTGAACGCGACTTCTTAACCCCCCCGCGAACGCCTGGGCAGGAACGTCCCGTGCTGGCAGGGGCTTCTCGCAGTCATGTGAACCTTCCGCCAATGCAGCGCTCATTTGTTAAGTCGCCGCGTTGAGTGATCGCGCTGTCTCATTGCCGATAAGGAATTCGCATGCACCCAACCTCGCCAACCATCGCCCTGGCTTACCCTGTCGAACGTGAACTCAGTCTGCGAGCGGTCAGTACCGGCATCGTAATCGGTATCCTGTTGACGCCCTCCAATGTCTACGCCGGCCTCAAGATCGGCTGGTCATTCAACATGTCGATCATTGCCTTGCTGATCGGCTATGGCATCTGGCAAGGCCTGGCCAAGCGTTCGGCCGCTCAACTGCCTTGGACGCTGCACGAAAGCAACATCAACCAGACCGTGGCCTCGGCCGCTGCGTCAATCATTTCCGGTGGGCTGGTTGCGCCGATCCCGGCCTATACCTTGCTGACCGGTCAACAATTGGACGTCATCCCGATGGTCGCCTGGGTGTTTTCGGTGAGCTTCCTGGGGGTCTGGATCGCCTGGTACCTACGGCCCTCATTGCTCAACGACAAGGCGCTGAAATTCCCCGAGGGCATGGCGACCCTGGAAACCCTCTTGCACATCTACAACCACGGCCACGAAGCGGCGAAGCGCTTGAAGGTGCTGCTCAGCGCTGCGTTGCTGTCGGGGTGGGTCAAAGGGGTTGATACCTTTCTGTGGGCCTTCCCGCGCTGGTCGCCGACCCCGCAGTTGGAACGCCTGACGTTTACCGCTGATCCTTCGCTGTTGTTGGTCGGTTTTGGCGCGATCATCGGGATTCGCGTCGGCCTGACCCTGCTGCTCGGCGCTTTGCTGGCGTGGGGCGGGTTGGCGCCGTGGCTGCTGGCGCAAGGTCTGGTGCAACTGCCGCCGGACAGTAGCGGTCCGCAGTTCGCGGCGCTGGTGGAGTGGTTGCTGTGGCCGGGCGTGAGCCTGATGGTCTGTGCGACCCTGACCTCTCTGGCGATTCGCTTGTGGGCCTTGCACAAGTCCACCAGGGCAGGCGGTGGGACGACCTGGGTGCCCCCCAAGGCGGGGCCCGCCACCGGTTTCCTGCTGGCGATTATCTTGGTGGTGAGCTTGCAAACGCTGTTGTTCGGCATCAACCCGTGGATGGCCTTGTTGACCATTCCCTTGGCGATCTGCCTGGCGGCTGTGGCCGCCCGTGTGGTCGGCGCCACGGGCATTGCCCCCATCGGGGCCATCGGACAATTATCCCAACTGAGTTTTGGCATCGTCGCCCCGGGGCAGGTGCCGATCAACTTGATGAGCGCCAACACCGCCGGCGGTTCGGCTGGGCAATGCACGGACTTGATGAACGACTTCAAGGTGGGCCGGGCGATTGGCGCCACGCCGGGCAAGCAGTTGATCGCGCAAACCCTGGGGATATTCGTCGGCAGCATCGTCGGGGTGTTGGCCTACCTGGCCCTGATCCCGGACCCGCAAGGGATGTTGCTCACCCAGGAATGGCCGGCCCCGGCGGTCGCCACCTGGAAAGCCGTGGCGCAAACCCTGACCCTGGGGCTGGACTCACTGTCAGCGAGCATTCGCTGGGCGGTCATCATCGGCGCCGTGGCCGGCTTGCTGCTAGGGATCCTCGACAGTGTACTGCCCGCGCACCGGGCCCGTTACCTGCCAAGCACGGCGGCTTTGGGCCTGGCCTTCGTCTTGCCAGCCTCGGTGTCACTGATGATGGCCCTCGGCGCGGTACTCACCTGGCTGGTGAGCTGCCGCTGGCCGAGCCTTGCAGAACGCTTTGCCATCACCGCGGCGGCGGGGTTGATTGCCGGGGAGAGCATTACCGGGGTGGGGGCGTCGTTGTGGCAGATGTTCGGGAATGGGTAAGGGTGGGGAACGTTCGTCTACGCGCTGATGACTCAATGATTCCAGCATGACCGCTCTACACCAGACGATTAACTTGAACCAAGGGCAGATGATGACTTTCTTTATTTTTCTCCTGGCCTGTGGTGCTGCGGCGAGCACCGGCATCCTGTTCAAACCCGGCCCATGGTACGAATCCCTCGCCAAACCCAGCTTCACACCGCCCAACTGGCTGTTCCCGGTCGCCTGGGCGTTGATCTACCTGCTTCTGGCTTGGGCAGGGTATCGCTTGACGCTGATACCGGGCAGCCAAGTGGTGCTGGCATTGTGGGCGGCGCAGATAGCCCTCAACACCTTATGGACACCAGTATTTTTTGGCGCGCATCAAGTTTTCGCAGGCATGTTGATCATCACACTGCTGTGGCTTGTCGTGGCTGCGATGGTGGTGTTGGCATTGCGCCTGGACCTGATCACCGGTCTGATCCTGTTTCCCTACCTTGCGTGGCTCTGTATCGCTGCGGCGTTGAACTTTTCCATCTGGCGCGCCCACCGCTGAGGGGACACTCACATAGACATACCGAAGCGCACCCTGTGTTTTGGCCGCACGGCCATCGTTGACTGCGTGGCGGTGATCGTTCAACGATATTTGTCCAGGGCTAGTGCCCGCTAAGCGCCCTGCGCAAACGCTCCGGCCCTATTCGTTTTCTGCTCAGCCGATTCTGACAAGAATGTCAGGAAGCGGTCAGTTTGTGGACACCTTCATTGTCTAGACTGGCGGAGGGTAGCTACAGGCTACTTTGCAGGTCGTGTGCAAAAATAACGCAAACCGGGCTCCTGTTTGTCTGGTTGTCCCGCTTTCCGAGAGGAGTTACCTGATGCGCCTGCTCATCGTCGAGGACGAAGAAAAGACCTCCTCCTATGTGCATCGTGGCCTGAGTGAGCTCGGCTACATTGTTGATGTGGCGAGTAACGGTATCGATGGGCTGCATTACGCGCTGGAGATGGAGTATGACGTCGTGATCCTTGATGTCATGTTACCGGGCAAGGACGGCTATGGCGTGCTGGAGGGCTTGCGCCTGCAGAAGAAAACCCCGGTCATCATGTTGTCGGCCAGGGGCACGGTGGATGATCGCGTTCGCGGATTGCGCGAGGGCGCTGATGACTACCTCGGCAAACCCTTTTCCTTTGCCGAACTGGTCGCCCGCGTCCAGGCATTGATCCGTCGGCGCACCGCAGACTCGGCTGACCTGACCCATCTGCGCATCGACGACCTGGAGGTCGACCTGCAGGCGCGCAAGGTGACCAGGGCCGGCCTGCGGCTGGACCTGACGGCCAAGGAATTTTGTCTGTTGAGCCTGCTGGCGCGCCATCAAGGAGAGATTCTTTCCAAAATGATGATTGCCGAGCAGGTCTGGGACATGAATTTCGACAGTGATGCCAACGTCGTCGAAGTGGCGATCAAGCGTGTCCGGGCCAAGGTCGATGTACCTTATTCGCGCAAACTGCTGCATACCGTGCGGGGCATGGGCTATGTACTGGAAAGCCGTGAAGCCGACGGCAGACAAAGTGGTACGTCATGATGAAAGGATCGATATCCAAGCGGCTCGCCCTGATGTTTGCGCTTTCGGTCATGCTGATCACCGCGATCAGCGCGACGCTGCTGCGCTGCTCCTTGAAGACGTCGCTCGAAGAGCAGATGCAAAACGAGTTGATTCTGCGTCATTCCGTCCTTGATCCGGTGCTCGCAAAATACGATTCACCGGCGTTCTGGATCGGCTTGCGGGAAAAGCTGGACGGCCTGACGCCCACGGATGAGCGGGTGCGTTATTGGGTCTTGGTGGACAACCCGGCCTACAGCTATGGCGGGGGGATGCCGGACGGCCAGGATTGGTCGAAGCGCCCGGATGGGTTCTTCAGCATGGCGATACCCGAACGGGATCGTCCCATGGTGCTGCAAGTCAAGACCATCCCCGCCATGGGTAATCGCCCGGAGTTGCGCTTTATCGTGGGGCTCGATTCAACGCCGTTCATGAAGACCCTGGACCATTTCACCAAGACGCTGATCCTGACGTCGGCGCTGGGCGTCGTACTGGTGGCGCTGTTGGGTTACTGGATCGCGCGTTTCGGCCTGGGACCGGTCAGGCGCCTGAGCCGTCAGGCCAATAGCCTGCCGCCGGGTGATTCAAAGCAGCGACTGGACACCGAGGCACTGCCCGACGAGTTACAGGAACTGGCGGTGTCGTTCAACGGGGCCCTGGCTCGCCAGGAGGCCGCGTGGTGCCAGCTCGAAGGGTTCAATGCCAATGTCGCCCATGAGTTGAGAACGCCGCTGACCAACCTGATCGGGCAGACCCAGGTCGCGTTGGCTCACGGCCGTGATGTGGCTGAGCTTCAGGATCTGCTGCAGTCGAATCTGGAAGAGCTTGAACGCATGGGCACCATCGTCAATGACATGCTGTTCCTGGCGGGTGCGGAAAGTGGGCAGCGTGCAACCGAGCTCAGTGATGTCTCGCTCTACGAGGAGGCGTCAAAGACGGTGGAATACCTTGAGCCCGTGTTGCTCGACAAACATTTGAACGTGGCGATCGAAGGCGACATGTGCGTGCGCATCGACCGGCGCCTGTTTCATCGCTCCCTGGCCAATCTGCTGCACAACGCAGCGCGTTACGCGGTACCGGGGAGCACCATCACGGTGAATCTGGTCAGCCACGGTATGCAGGTCGAGGTGAGCGTTTCCAATGCGGGTGAGCCCATTGACGACGTGCACCTGCAGCGCTTGTTCGAGCGTTTCTATCGCGCCGATGTCGCCCGGGCGCGAAGCGACGCGCACCATGGCCTGGGTCTGTCCATTGTGCGGGCAATAGCGTCCATGCACGGTGGACGAGTGTTCGCCCACAGCAAGGATGGCTTCAATACCTTTGGATTTTCCCTGATCAGCCAAGCAGCCCGCTAGTCATCGTCACGCGATGCCCGGCGTGGCTCGCCGGCGTTTGACATCTTCCTGTCAGTCAGCAGTCACCTTGACGTCAGTCGCCCCTCCTTAGAGTGCTACGACCATCCCGGTAAGGACAGTCGTGGAGTCCACTATGAATATTCAAAACGTGTCGATAGCCAGTCTTCTGGCATTTATCACTCTGAGCGGTTTGCCTCTGTTTGCCGAAGAAAAAAACGATGTTCCCGCCTACGAATATGGCATGCCGCTGGACATCGCCAGGGTCATCCGCATTGAAGAACCGAAGTCGCAGGTGTGCGAGGTCGTGCGCGCCAAGATGACTTACGTGAATACCCAGGGGGTCACCGAGCGCGTCAGCTTTCTCCAGCAGTCTGAGGTGTGCACGCTCCAGTGACCGTCCGGCGGTGCTGGTTCTTCATCCAAATAAAGGGCTAAAACCATGAGCATCAGAACAGCAGCAACCGAAACTGGCCTATCGAATCATTTGAGCCGACTGGTGAAGCTGGCTCGAACACTGACCGTTGGCGCCGTGCTGCTCAGCGCGGTCAGTATCGATGCGTCCAGTCGCGCCGAGCCGAAACCGGACTGGTCGACCCGCGACATGCCTTCCCAGAAAGGTCGAATTGTCCTGATCACCGGCGGCACGAGCGGCATGGGCTACGAGGACGCACTGGCACTGGCGCGGGCCGGCGCCGACGTGATCATTGCTGCGCGCAACCCGGAGCGGGGCGCGCAGGCCATCGCGCAAATCAAACAGTCCGTACCCGACGCCAAGGTGCAGTTCGAGGCCGTGGATCTGGCCAATCTTTCATCGGTACGCGACTTGGCCCAGCGTCTCAACCAGAGACTGCCGCGCCTGGATGTATTGATCAACAATGCCGCCATCATGGCGCCTCCTGAGCGGGGCGTCTCTGCGGATGGCTTCGAACTCCAGTTGGCGACCAACTACCTGGGTCACTTCGCGCTGACTGGCTTGCTGGTGCCGTTGTTACGTCAAAGCCAGGACGCCCGCGTGGTGAGCCTGTCGAGCATCGCCGCAGCTCGCGGAACAATCAACTTCAACGACTTGCAAGCCGAGCAGCAGTACCAGCCACTGGCCGCTTATGCGCAATCCAAACTGGCCATCCTCCACTGGACATTGGCCTTGCAGCAGCGCAGCGAGGCCGAAGATTGGGACATTCGCAGTATTGCTGCGCATCCTGGCGTCGCCGTCACCGAGTTGGTCGCGCGTGGACCGGGTCTGAACAGCGAGTTCGGCCAGCGATGGGCCAAGGATCGCGACGCCTACCATTCCGCTGCACAGGGGGCGCTGCCCACCCTGTATGCCGCCACCGCACCTGAGGCGGTGGGTGGTGCCTATTACGGGCCGACCGGTGACGATGAAAAACGCGGCCCGCTGGGCTTCGCCAGGCTGCCGCCGGCCGCCACCGATGAGGCAGATGCCGAACAGCTCTGGAGCATCTCCGAGCAACTGACCGGCGTTACCTACCGCTGATCAACGCTTGGGCACGGCAATCCGTTCCGTGCCCAGCCCCTCTGGCCTGTTGCGCCTTCCAGGAGTTTCCATGCGTACGCCTTCCTACCTGCATCGGCTGAGCCACGCCGTTAACGCCCGTGATGATGAGCTGCGCCCGGCGCTGTGCGGGTTCTTGTTGTTTCTCTGCCTCTTCACCGGCTACTTCATGCTGCGCCCGATACGTGAATCGATGGGCATCGCGGCGGGCGTGGAGAATCTGCAATGGCTGTTCACGGCGACTTTCCTGGTGATGCTGGCGGCCGTTCCTCTGTTTGCCTGGGTCAGCTCAAGGGTCCCGCGCCTGCGTCTCGTCGATTGGGTGTATGGCTTCTTCGGGATCAACTTGCTGATGTTCGTCGAACTGTTTGAGTTTCAATCGGACAGTGTCTGGCTGGCCCGGACTTTTTACGTATGGATATCGGTTTATAACCTGTTCGTGGTGTCCGTGGCCTGGAGCCTGATGGCGGATGTGTTCGACAGTGAGCAGGCCAAGCGTTTATTTGCTTTCATCGCGGCCGGCGCGAGCATCGGCGGGCTGCTGGGGCCGGCCCTGAGCGCGGCACTGATTGACGCCATCGGCGCATCGGGGTTGATGTTTCTGGCGGCCCTGTTGCTCGGTGTCACGTTGGTATTGAAGCGCGCGTTGATGGGATGGCGCGAAAAGGGCGGGGCTGGTCGGCCCGGTGCAGCGCCGACGCAAAGCCCCAGGCAGCCACTGCAGGGCAACCCGTTCAGCGGTTTGACGGCGGTGCTCAGGTCTCCCTATTTGTTGGGGATTGCCGGGTTCGTCGTGCTATTGGCGACGGTCACCACCTTTCTCTACTTCGAGCAGGCGCGCCTGGTGGCCGAACATTTCCCAAGTCGCGAGGCGCAAGTCCGGGTTTTCGGCACCATTGATTTCATCGTGCAGGCAGGCGCCCTGGTCTCTCAGTTGTTCATCACCGGACGCATTGCGCCCAAGTTGGGGGTGCGTGCGTTGCTGGCGATCGTGCCGCTGCTCATGTGCATCGGGTTCGTCGGCCTTGCGTTGGCCCCCGGCTTCGCGCTGCTTGCAGCATTGATGATCGTGCGACGAATCGGTGAATACGCGTTCGTCCGACCGGGTCGGGAAATGTTGTTCGCACCCTTGGACGCCGAGAGTAAGTACAAGGCCAAAAACTTCATCGACACCGTGGTGTATCGCGGGGGTGACGCCGTGAGCGGTTGGGCCAAGAGCCTGCTCGACATGCTGGGGCAGGGCGCCGGCCTGGCGGCGCTGATTGGCGCCGGTTGCGCGTTGCTGTGGGCCTACCTGGGGTGGCAGCTGGGACAGCGTGCTGATAATCGGCAGGATGCATTGGAGGTGGGGACTGGTGCCGCCATGTCTACAGAGAGCGGCACGTCCTTCGCCGTTGAGCGAATGGATCCGCACGCCGAGCTCGTGGCCGACCGACATCGGCGGCACCCATTACCTTGAAGGGATCAGATTTCACGACCAAGCAAGCGGTCCAGTGAATGACGACCGGCCCCCTTGAAGGCGATATACGTGAAAAGAAAGCCCATCAATACCGGGTATTCGATGCCTCGGTCTATCCAGGGCCAGTTCGGGCCAAGGATGTAGGCGATCGCCGCCATCTGTATGGCCATCGCCACTGCCAATGGCCGGGTTGCCAATCCTAGGGCTAGCAGCAATCCACCCAAGCCTTCCAGCCAGGCGACGAACAGGCCCAATAGTTGGGGGAATGGCAAATGCAGCACGTTTTCGATCAAGTGAATCGAACCGGCCATGGGGTCGGCCATTGACCCGTGTGAAGTTCCCAAGAGCTTGGGCAAGCCATGGGTCACCATGATGATGCCCAGGCATAACCTGAGCATTGCATAAGCCAGAGGCTCGCCCGATTGGTAAAAAACACCCACGGCCGGAAAGAGCAGCTTCGAGGGCTGTTCAGCATGGGGAGCAGGAGAGGTCGGTTTCATCTGAATGATGTCCTGGGTTGGTTTTATCAAAGGCTGACGAGGAGATTGTGGTGTCTTCCTGTCGATGGATAAATCGACCGGGCTGCAATGACAATTCACCTCCCATGAACAATCGGCGCACCGTGCCCCCTTGCGCCGTCGTGAAAGTAATACTGATTGCTTCAAAGGGCTGGATTAGTCAGGTATCGCAGGTAAGACTGTTCATCCCTCACCCATAAAAGGCGTCAACGATGGACAAATTCGATGCCTTGCAACTGTTCATCCGCATCATCGAGCAAGGCAGCTTTACTCGTGCAGCCAATGGTCTGGATATCCCGCGGGCTACGGCGACGCTGGCCATCAAGCAACTGGAGCGCCAACTCGGGGCGCGTCTGCTTGAGCGAACAACCCGGCAGGTGCGGCCGACACTCGACGGCCAGGCCTTCTATGAGCGGTGCAAGGCTGTGCTCGCCGATCTGGAGGATGCCGAGTCTTCACTCAGCACGGTCGTGGCGAATCCACGCGGCACCTTGCGTCTGGATTTGCACGGCAGCCATGCGACCCGGATCATCCTCCCGAACATCCAGGATTTTCATCGGCGCTATCCCGAAATCAATCTGGTCATCAGTTGCGGTGACCGGTTGGTGGACCTGGTCAGCGAAGGCGTCGATTGCGTGGTCCGTGCAGGTAATCCGCGTGATTCTTCGCTGGTGGCCAAGCGGCTGGCGTTGATGCCTGAAGTCGTCTGTGCCAGCCCCGGCTATCTGGCCGAACACGGCACGCCAACGTCTCCACAGCAGCTTGCTGAACATCAGGCCGTGGGCTTCTTTGCCAGCAACCACGACATACGTTACCCCTTCACCTTCGTCATTGACGGCCAGGCGGTCGAGCTGGAGCCGGGCGGCTGGATTTCAGTGAATGACGCCGAGTCCTACTGCTGCTGTGCGTTGAACGGCTGCGGACTGATCCAGGTGCCGCGCTTTCGCGTGGAGCAATACCTGGCGTCAGGGGCGTTGGTCGAGGTCCTCAGTGATTGGCCCAGTCCCGGACTGCCGATTTCGGTGCTGTATCCGTATCACCGCCAGCTCTCCCCGAGACTCAAGGTGTTTGTCGAGTGGGTGAGCGCTCTTTATGTCGAACGTTTTGGCCCCCTGACCTGACGGCCTTCGCTTCATGCGCTGCTCGATGGACGCAACGGCAGGTCACGCAAGCGTTGACCCGTCAGCGCGAAAACCGCGTTGGCCACGGCCGCAGCGATAGGGGGCGTTGCCGGTTCGCCTACACCGCCAGGGCTCTCGGTGCTGGGCAGTACATGCGCCTCGATCCGCGGCATTTCGTTGATGCGCAGTACCCGGTAATCGTGAAAGTTGGATTGTTGGACCCGGCCCTCCTTGATGCTCATCTGCCCGAACAACGCTGCACTGAGACCGAAGACAATAGCGCTTTCCATCTGTGCCTTGATGTTGTCAGGGTTGACCGGGATGCCGCAGTCGATCGCGCACACCACGCGATGTACGCGGATATTCCCCCCTTCGATGGAAACCTCCACCGCTTGAGCACAGTAGCTGCCAAATGATTGATGCACGGCGAAGCCATGGCCGCGTCCGGGTGCCGGCGTGCGCCCCCAACCGAAGCGTTCGGCGGCAAGGTTCAACACGCCCAGGTGCCGTGGGTCCGATTCAAGCAGCAGGCGTCGATACGCCAATGGGTCCTGCCCGGCGGCGTGCGCCAGTTCATCCACCGCGCTCTCCATGACGAACGCGTTGTGGCTATGGCCAACGGAGCGCCAATACCACACGGGAATGTTCGACCGGGGGGCGTGCGCTTCGACCCGATACGCCGGGCTGCGCATGATGTAGGGCGAGTCGCTCATGCCTTCGACAGACGTCGGATGAATGCCCGGCGCATCCGGAAATATCGACTGACCCGCCGAGGTTTGCGACCAGGCCACCGGTCGCCCGTCCGACCCCAGGGCAACACGCAGGTGTTGGGCGAAGGCTGAACGGTAGTATCCACCTTGCATGTCATCCTCGCGGCTCCAGAGGGTCTTCACCGGCACGTTCACAGCCTTGGCGACCTCCACCGCTTCGGCAATGAAATCCTGCAACGCCCGCCTGCCAAAACCGCCGCCCAGGAAGGTGGTGTGAATACGTATTTGCTCAGGGGCAAGGCCGGTGATCTTCGCGGCGGTTCGTTGATTGAACGTTTGCATCTGGCTGCCGACCCAGATGTCACAGCCGTCGTCGCTGAGCTTCACGGTGCAGTTGAGTGGCTCCATTGTGGCGTGCGCGAGGTAGGGCACGGTGTAGGTCATCTCGATTATTATTTGGGCCGTCTTCTGTGCTGACTCGACCTCGCCGTGTTGCGTGACGACTGGGCCCGGTGTGTGGGTCAGGGCGGTCAAATCCTGGCGTTGCTGATCGCTGTCGAGGATGACGGTGCCGCTTGCAGCCTCCCATTGCACTTGCAGCGCATCGCGCCCGCGCTTGGCCGCCCAGTAATGATCAGCGACGACCGCAATGCCGCTGGGGATCTGAACCACATGGCGTACGCCAGGCAGTGCCTTGGCCTGGGTCGCATCGAAGGTGCGGACCCTGCCGCCGAGCATCGGCGCCCGTGCAACCACGGCGCAGAGCAAGCCGTCGAACTGGATGTCGATGCCATACTTCGCGCGACCGCTGATCTTTTCTGGCGAGTCCAGCCGTAAGGCGCCCTTGCCGATCAGCGTCCACGCCGCCGGATTTTTCAGGGGAAGCGTCGCCGGATCTGGCGACGGCAGCGTGGCGGCCTGTTCGGCCAGTTCGCCATAGCGCAGACGGGTATTGCCGGCGATGACCTCGCCATGCTCTGTGCTCAATGAGCTGGGTGCCTGGCCGAGACGAATGGCCGCCGCCTGGATCAACAGCGTCCGCGCCATTGCGCCCGCCCGGCGATAACGCTCGAACTCATCACGAATGCTGGAAGAGCCGACCGTGCCCTGAAACCCCCGCCGGAGACTGGCATAGACGGCGGCGGCCGGCGCATGCTCGACCTTGAGTGTGCTCCAGTCAGCGTCCAGTTCTTCGGCGATGAGCAGGGTCAGGGTGGTCCAGACCCCCTGACCCATCTCGGCATGAGCCAGGAAAATGGTGATGCTGTCATCCGGTGCTATGCGCAGGAAGGCATTGGGCGCAAATTCGGCGGACTCCAGGTCTTGCGCCATCAGGCGTTTGCCGGCGGGCACCGTGAAACCGACAATCAGGCCAGTGCCGAGCACGGCACCAGACTTAAGAAAACTGCGACGAGAAGAGACAATCGTGGCATTCATTGCAGAGCACTCCCTGGCTGAAAGGTGGCTGATGGGATGGGGTCAGGCCTTGCTCAATTCGGCGGCGCGGTGGATGGCCAAACGAATGCGCTGGTATGTGCCGCAGCGACAGATATTCCCGGCCATGGCCTGATCGATGTCGGCGTCGGTGGGGGCAGGGTTGCTCGTCAGCAATGCCGCGGCGGCCATGATCTGGCCGGACTGGCAATAGCCGCACTGGACGACATCCAGTTCGGTCCAGGCACGCTGAACCGGATGGCTGATATCGGCTGACAGGCCTTCGATGGTGGTGATCTTTTTACCGGCCAGGGCACCGACCGGCGTGATGCAACTGCGCTGGGGCGAGCCGTCGATATGCACGGTGCAGGCGCCGCATAAACCCATCCCGCAGCCGAACTTGGTGCCGGTCATGTTCATCAGGTCTCGAACGACCCACAACAGCGGCATATCGGCGGGCGCATCCACCTCCAGTTCGCGTTCATTGACCTGTAGCTTCATCGTTGACTCCCAGTCTGCAAAGAGAAGATCCGTGGCGACATTGAAGACACTGATTGGCGAGGGACACCATCGGGTTCAACCCCGATCGATGATCGGCAATGACTCGTGGGCTTTGTCGTCAATGGGATCGAGATGGAGCTTACAAGGCAGGTGCGCTGGCGATAAAGCCAGCAGGTTTGAATGGTCTGTGCAGGACGCCATAACAATTTTGGCGGACGCTGGAGCGCGCGCTGAGGCGCTTGCCTATCGGTGCGGTAGCCTCGGGCCGAGGCTGCCGGCCTGGGTTCTATTGAGCTTTTGCATAGCGTCGGTCGGACTTGCCGGCCTTGAGGATTGCCCCAGGCACCGGGTGGCCGACCAGCGTTGGCAGGGTGGCCGCTGCCGCCAGTAACTTGTCCAGGTCGACGCCGGTGTCCAGCCCCATGCGCTGGAACATGTGCACCAGATCCTCGCTGCAAATGTTCCCGCTGGCACCCGGCGCATAGGGGCAGCCGCCCAGCCCACCGAGGGAGGCATCGAAACGATCGATGCCGGCCTCCAGTGCCGCCAGCGCATTGGCCAGCCCCATGCCTCGGGTGTTGTGAAAGTGCAGGGTAAACGGGGTGTGCGGCCAGCGCGCCAGGGCTTCCCGGCAGATGCGCGCGACCTGCGCCGGATCGGCCATGCCCGTGGTGTCACACAAGGTCACGCCCTGCACGCCGATGTCCAGCAAGCGCTGGATCAGCCCATGGACCCGCGCTTCGGCGACCTGGCCTTCGAACGGGCAGCCGAAGGCGGTCGACAACGAGGCGTTGATGAACACGCCGCTTCCCTGGCTGACGGCGACGATCTGGCGGAACTGCTCGAGCGATTGCTCGGCGGTCATGCGCAGATTGGCTAAACCGTGGCTGTCGCTGGCCGACATCACCAGGTTGATCTCGTCAACCTCGCAGGCCAATGCCCGCTCACAGCCCTTTACATTGGGCACCAGCACGCTGTATTCCACCCCTGGCACGCGACGGATGCCGCGCATCACCTCTTCGGCGTCGCGCAGGCTGGGAATCGCCTTGGGCGAGGTGAACGAGGTGACTTCGATTTTCGCCAGGCCGGTTTGCGCCAGGCGATCGATCAGGGCGATCTTGTCTGCGCTGGGGATGAACTGGGCTTCGCTCTGGAAGCCGTCGCGGGTGACGACTTCCTGGATGTACAGGCGTTTGCTCATGGGGCGGTTCTCCGGGTAACGGTGAGGGGCGCAAGCTTTTTTGCAGGCGTCGCCTTGTTCAGATGATGCCGCGTTCGCGCAGGCCGCGGACCTGTTCGCCGCTCAGGCCCAGACCGGCCAGCAGGTCGTCGGTGTGCTCGCCCAATTGTGGGCCGCCGGCGCCGAGACGCCCCGGGGTGCGGCTGAGTTTGGGCAATACGCCCGGCACTTTCAGCGCGCCGGCGCTGGTCTGCACGGTCTCGATCATCTGGCGCGCAAGGTAGTGCGGGTCCTTGACTATATCGGCGGCGGTGTAGGGGAATCCGGCCGGCACCAACGCCTGATTCAGTGCCTCCAGGACCTGATCTCGATCGTGTTGCCGGGTCCATTCGGCGATGGCCGCATCGATACGCTCGGCGTGTTCGCCACGCCCGTCGTTATGCGCCAGGCGCGGGTCGTCGGCCAGATCCGGGCGGCCGATCAGTTGCATCAATCGCTTGTAGATACTGTCGCCGTTGCCGGCGATCAGTACGTATTGACCGTCGTTGCAGGGATAGGAGTTGGACGGCGTGATACCCGGCAGGGCGCTGCCGGCGGGCTCGCGAATATAACCACAGGCGTCGTACTCCGGGACCAGGCTTTCCATCATGGCAAACACCGATTCGTACAGCGCCACGTCAATGAACTGGCCCATGCCGCTGGTGTGGCGCTCCTGCAAAGCGAGCAGCACGCCGATGACCCCATACAGGGAAGACAACGAATCGCCCAGGCTGATGCCGACCCGTACCGGGGCCTGTCCCGGGTGACCGGTGAGGTGGCGCAGGCCGCCCATGGCCTCGCCGATGACACCGAAGCCGGGGCGGTCGCGATAGGGGCCGGTCTGGCCGTAGCCGGAGATGCGCAGCATGATCAGGCGCGGGTTGATCTTCGACAGCGTGTCCCAGCCCAGCCCCCAACTTTCCAGCGTGCCGGGGCGAAAGTTCTCGACCAGTACATCGGCTTCGGCCACCAGCCGGCGGACAATCTCCTGACCTTCCGCTGCTTTCAGGTTAAGGGTCAATGACTGCTTGTTGCGTGACTGCACATGCCACCAGAGCGAGGTGCCGTCCTTGAGCTTGCGCCACTTGCGCAGCGGGTCACCAACGCCCGGCGGCTCGATCTTGATCACCTGGGCACCAAACTCCCCGAGCATCTTGCTGGCGAAGGGGCCGGCGATCAATTGGCCCATTTCCAGGACCTTCAGGCCTTGCAGCGCCATGCTGCTTACGTGTTGTTCTGTCATGTCTGCACCTTCGGGTCGCGCGCTGTTCTTTGTCAGGCAGGATGGCTCAGGCCCTGAGGCTGAACAATTGATCAATGACCAAGCCAGGCTTCGTATCCTGCGAAGTGTCTCCTGTGAGAACCTTGAACCTGTTCTTTATCGTGCTGCACGTCGTGATACACGACTGACAGGAGGCCGCGCCTATGCGTCGTATCGATTTCGTCACCCTCAAGCTGTTTGTCGCCATCGCCGATGAGCGCAGCCTGACCAAGGCCGCCGAGCGCGAGCACCTGGCCCTGGCGGCGGTGAGCAAACGGGTCAGCGACCTGGAAAACCAGCTGGGTATCGCCTTGCTCTACCGCCAGCCCAAGGGCGTCGAACTGACGCCGGCCGGGCATGCCTTGCTGCATCACGCCCGCAATATGATGGACAACCTTGCGCAGTTGAACGCTGATCTCAGCGAGTTCAGCGAAGGGGTCAAGGGACATGTGCGCCTTCACGCCAATACCTCGGCGGTGATCGAGTTTTTACCCGAGGACCTCAGTGCTTTTACCCGGTTGCACCCGCAGGTCAAAATCGACCTGGAAGAGCGGGTCAGCAGCGAAGTCATTCGCGCGGTGCGCGAAGGGCTTACCGATATCGGCATTTTCGCCGGCCATGTGCCCGCCGACGAGCTGCAGGTATTCAACTACCGTCACGACCGTTTGGTGCTGGTCACCCCACGCGCGCATCCGCTGGCCGAGCGCAGCCGCATCAGCCTGCACGAAGCGGTCAGCTACGACTTCATCGGGTTGCAGCAGGACGCCTCGTTGCACGGCCTGCTGCAGCAGGCTGCGCGTCATCTGGGCATGCCATTGCGCCTGCGGATCCAGGTGCGCAGCTTCGAAGCCATTTGCCGGATGATCCACACCGGCATGGGGATCGGCATCCTGCCGGAGCTTGCCGTGCGGACCTATTTGCCGGCGCTCGATGTGCAGGTCATTGCGCTGGACGATCCCTGGGCGCGTCGCGAGTTGAAGATTGCCGTGCGCAGCCTGGAAGCGCTGTCGATGACAGCACGCCAGATGCTTGAACACCTGATGAGCAGCGAGCAACGGGAAGCGTCCATGACTGAGCCTTCGTGAAAGCCGAAGGCAGCATTGTTCAAATATGAATTTCAGTCGCGCAGGGACGGGGGGTAGAGTCCAAACGGACTGAGGGGGATGCGTCCCCAACGCTCACACAAAAACAATAGGAGCTCACCATGAAGTATCCATTCGTGCGCCGTGGCCTGACCGGCCTGCTTGCCAGCGTTGCCCTGGTCGGCGCGTTGTCGGCCCAGGCCGCCGAGCCGATTCTGATCAAGTTCTCCCACATCACCGCCGACAGCACGCCCAAGGGGCAGGGCGCCCTGATGTTCAAGAAGCTGGTGGAGGAGCGCCTGCCGGGTAAAGTGCAAGTGCAGGTCTACTCCAATTCGTCGTTGTACGGCGATGGCAAGGAGATGGAAGCCCTGTTGCTCGGCGAGGTGCAAATGTTGGCGCCGGCGCCCTCGAAACTTGAGCAGTACACCAAGCAATTGCAGTTGTTCGACTTGATGTTCCTGTTCGACGACGTCTCGGCGGCGCAGCGCTTTCAGCAGTCGGACAAAGGCAAGGCACTGCTCCGGTCAATGGAAGGCAAAGGCATCACCGGGCTGGCCTACTGGCTCAACGGCATGCGCCAGTTGACCGCGAACAAACCGCTGGTCAAGCCAAGCGATGCCCGCGGGCAGAAGTTTCGCGTGCAGCCGTCTGACCTGCAAGCCGCGCAATACAGCGCGTTGCGCGCCGTGCCGCGCAAGATGGCTTTCGCCGAGATCTACCAGGGCCTGCAAACGGGTGTGGTGAATGCGCAGGACAACCCCTGGTCGAACATCTATTCGCAGAAATACTATGAAGTGCAGAAGTACATGACCGAGTCCAACCATGCCATCGGTAACTATTTGCTGATCGCCAACACCCAGTTCTGGAATGGCTTGCCGGTGGATGTGCGCGATGAACTGGAGCAAATCATCGATGAGGTCACGGTCGAAGTGAACAAGCAGGCCGAGGTGCTCAATCAGAAGGCCAAGCAGGGCATCATCGATTCGGGCAAGAGCGAGATCATCAGCCTCACCGCGCAGCAACGTGATGCCTGGCGCGACGCCGTGCGTCCTGCCTGGAAAGCCTTCGAAGCCCAGATCGGGACTGAATTGATCGAAGCCGCCCAGGCGGCCAACCAATCCAACTGAAAGAGCCTCAGTGGCGGCCCGCGATTGATCTGGGCCCGCCGCACTGTCCCTTTAATCCAGATCCTCAGCCCGATGCCGCTCCGGCACTTGGCTTGCTTCATCACCCCACGTGCGGTTGACGCGTTGCCCACGAATCACCGCCGGCCGATTGGCGATCTCCTCGGCCCAGCGTTGCACATGGGTGTATTCGTGGGCAGCCAGGAACTCGGCAGCCGAGTACACATTGTTGCGAACCAATTGACCATACCAAGGCCAGACCGCGATATCGGCGATGGTGTAGCTGTCTGCGGCCAGGTATTGGCTTTCGCCAAGACGGCGATTCAGGACATCGAGCTGGCGTTTGGTTTCCATGGTGAAACGATTGATGGGGTATTCAAGTTTATCCGGCGCGTAAGCGTAGAAATGCCCAAAGCCTCCGCCCAGATAGGGGGCTGCGCCCATCTGCCAGAACAGCCAGTTCAGGGTTTCGGTGCGCCCGGCCGGATCAGTGGGCAGGAAGGCGCCGAATTTTTCCGCCAGGTACAGCAGGATCGAACCGGACTCGAAAACCCGGATCGGTGGCTCCACGCTGCGATCGAGCAACGCCGGGATTTTTGAGTTCGGGTTGATCTGGACAAAACCACTGGAGAACTGGTCGCCCTCGCCGATGCGAATCAGCCAGGCGTCATATTCGGCGCCGGTGTGCCCCAGCGCCAACAGCTCTTCCAGCAGGATGGTCACTTTCACGCCATTGGGCGTGGCCAGTGAGTACAGCTGCAACGGATGTTCGCCCACGGGCAATACTTTTTCATGGGTCGGCCCGGCGATAGGGCGGTTGATGTTGGCGAACTGGCCGCCGGAGGCGGCATTGTGTTCCCAGACTCTGGGCGGTACATAGGGCGTTTTGCTCATGGGAGGGGCCTCATTGCCGACGTTTAGTGACCGCGTGAACCGCGAAAAAAACTCTGGCTCAAGCCTGCCATAGGAAGGTCAGCGTCAGCAAATCACCCCGCGCGCAAGCACAGCATTAGCCTCACCGGCTAACGCTCTTGGGTCATGATCCGATCCACTTCGCCTGAAGACTTGAGCTTCGCGAAAGCCTGTTGAGCCCGGGTGACGATCTCATCCGGGGTGCTCAGACTAAACGCCATGTGAACTCGGTGGGGTTGTTCATCCAGGGAAAAGACCTCTTCCAGGGAGGTGAAATCCACTTGGGCATCTCTGCTCATCAGGCGCGCCGTGTTCTCGGGCATCGGCAGCAACTGAATTTGCTGATTCAGCAGTTTCTGAAAGTTATCGTGGTTGTCCGCTGATACCACCAGCCGGGTAAAGCCTTTCTGCTGCAGGTAAACCTGCTTGGCGTCATTTCGCACCACGCCTATGGTGTACTGCTTGGCATCTTCAAGGCTGTCAACGGCAATGCCGTCACGTCCACGCAGCTTGTAAAGCTTGGTCGTCGCCCGATGTATTTCACCCACCCACTTGAACAGCTGTTCACGAGCCGGGGTGCGATCGAGCGGGAAGATCATCACATTGGGTTCATGCAGTGCTTTTTCGTAAGCGCGTGCCCAGGGGTACAGCAACATACGGTAATCGCTGATCCCCGCAGCTTTTAACGTTTCGTCGGCTATTCGAGTGCCCGGCCCGACGAGCTGGCCTTCACGCAGGTAGGCGTATAACGAGTCTTCGGTCACGACTTCGATCGCCGCGGCGTGGCTTTTCACGCTGATCAGAGCCAGGAGCAAGCACGAGCAGAGCATCAGACGGTAGTGCATACAGACCTCGCGGCACACGATGGTTTTATAAAGCGACGCAATTGCGTCCCTGGTGTTTGGCCCGATACAACGCTTGGTCGGCACGTTGCAGCAGTTGATCGAAGTGATCCATGGTTTTGGGGTCCAGCTCGGCGACGCCGATGCTCAGGGTGACAAAGGGCGAAACCGCTGAGCCGCCATGGGGCAGTGCCAGTTCAGCCAGGCTTTCACGAAACCGCTGGGCGGCCTCGCATGCCTGGCTGGCATTGATATTGGGCAGCACCACGACAAATTCCTCACCCCCCAGGCGAGCCGTCAGTTCGCCGGAGCGGCCGAAGACACTGCGCAGGGTCCCGGCGATCTGTTTCAAGCACTCGTCGCCCTTGATGTGGCCGTAGGTGTCGTTGTAGATCTTGAAGAAATCCACATCGCACATCAGCACGGCCAGCGGGGTGTTGTGGCGGATCGCACGGCGAAACTCGACGTCCTTCAGTTCATCGAAATAACGACGGTTGGCCAAGCCCGTCAAGGCATCGTGACGCGACAGCGCTTCGAGGGCCTGGTTGGCGGCCTTGAGTTCCGAGGTGCGCGCTTCGACCAATTCGGCCAACTGGTCGCGGCTGGCTGCAAGGGCCAGTTCATCCGAGTGCTGGCGCTCCAAATGGGCGTGCAGGTTGTCTTGCAGTGCGTTGACTTTGGATTCGAGCAGGCTCAACTCGTCCTGGCGCCGGACTGAACGTTGCAGCTTGAGGTGGACGTTGAGGGCTTGTGGTGAGAGCTTCCCCAGATGTCGGGCGATATGGACAACGTGTACGGTCACCAGGCGGTTGAACATGGTCATGACCAGGCCGGCCAACAGCAACGACTGGATCACCTGAGTGATGACGATGCTGCGTGCTTCGTCCCAGAGACGCTCCCAAAGCAGGTTGTTATCGCCCTCGATGGTCAGTTCACCGACCTTTTCGTTGGCGCCGATGTAGGGGTGTGCGATGAGCTGGCGATGCAGCACCGGTGCCACGCTGGATGGATTGCTGGCATATCGATTGAACTCAATGACTTCTGGCGACTGTCCAGGGCGCAGGATATTCAGTACCACGCGTCCAACCGGCGCCGCCTGCGCGACGCTGGTGATCTGCTTGTCCAGCGACTCACGGTCCATTTCCCAAATGGCATGGGCCAGGGTGTTCTGGAACACCTGGTCGATCAGGACCAGCTCCGAATTCATCTGCGCCAGATTGTTTTCCCAGGCCTGCCAGGTACGCAGGGTAACCATCGCCAAGGTAAAGCACAGGCAGAACAACAGCGTGGCCAACACCAGACGCCGTCCCAGCGAACTGAACGTCCTGGTTTTGGGTGGGTGGAGGGGCGCAGTCCGAAAGTCGTCGGCCATCTCATAACCACTTGCGCATGATGGCATCGTAAACGCCATTGCGGCGGATGGTCTCCAGGCCGGAGCGGAATTTATCGACTGTCGCGGCCGGCGTCTTGCGACTGAACGCCATGCTCAAGCCATCCTGACTGCTCAATTCGGGGAGCGGCAGTGAGCGGATCAATACTTTATCCGGGTCTTCACCATTCTGGCGGGTCAGGTACACCGCGTTGAGCTCATTGGAAATCCATAGCTCCACGTGGTCGACCTTGAGCTTGCGATAGTTGTGTTCGTACTTGTTGCTCGACTGCAGGTCTTCACCGATGCGGAAACCTTTTGACACCAGGTATTGCTCACCCACGTCCTGATTGACCGTGGCGATCTGATGGCCGTGCGCGTCGTCCAGTGAATTGAGTTTTACCGGGCGCTCAGCCAGCGAGTACATGTACCACTGGGTCGGCGCAATGGCCCCGACCCATTGGAAAAGTGATTCACGCGCAGGGGTCCGGACGATTGAATAGATCAACACGTTGCTTTCATTGAGCGCCAGTTCGTAGGCCCGCGCCCAAGGCATGGGCTGGATGGACGCCTCTACGCCGACCTCCTTGAGCACTGCCTGGACCACTTCGGTGCTCATACCGGTCACTCGCCCGTTCTGCGTCATGTTATAGGGCGGCAGTTCTTCCGTAACGATGCGCAGCGCAGTCTCTGCGACGGCCTTTGGCACGGGTGCGCTTGCAGCCAGGAACATCAGGACGCAGCACATCAGCAGACGGTTAAACGGCAAAATCATCGAGAGTTACCCTATGCAACCAGCAGTGCCGGCGCGGCCTGGGGGCCGTTGACTTAATGTGTTATCGGCTGGGCCTATACGTGCTTGAGTGTTATCCGTCGAAACCGGGGGGACATTGAACCTGGGCGGTCGGCCCAGATCATGTGGAAAACTTGAGTGTGGCCTGTCTTTTTCCAACTGTCGATTCGGCGACATCTAACTAAACGCGGGTTCGTTTATGAGTTGCAGAAGGTTTTGGCTGGATGAATGGGGGATGCTGAAACGGTTGAACAAATAGGGCGCCCGTTCCTGCGCAACGATTGTGGGCGAATGAGCAAGCGCTAAGAGCAAGGGCACCTGGGCAGGATTCATCAGTTCCTGCCCAGGTGCCAGGCGCTTGGTTATCCGAGAATGGCGTTGAAGAGCAGCAGCGTGAGCAGGGAGGTGAACCAACCGATCGTGGTCGGAACCGACCAGGTCAGCATTTGATGCTTGGCGTTGGTGACCCCCAGCATGCGGTTGACTACCCAGAAATAGCTGTCGTTGAAGTAGCCGAAAACCATCGAGCCAATGGCCGCCGCCTGGGCGGCGAAGACCATGTTAACGTCGGGAATCGAAGCCAGGATCGGCGCGGAAATCGAGGCGCCGGTGATCATCGCCACGGTGCCGCTGCCCTGGATCAGGCGCACCAGCGAAGCGATCACGAAGGGGATCAACACCGCCGGCAGTGGCAAGGTGGCGACCCATTCGCCCATGTACTGGCCCGCGCCGCTGTCGCGCAGCACGGCACCCAGTGCGCCACCGGCGCCAGTGACCAGCAGGATGATGCCGGCGCTTTCCACGCCTTTTTCCATGTGCGCGATGACTTCCTCGCGCGGGCGCCGTGGTACCAGGCCATACAGTGCCGCGACCACCCCGAGGCCGACGGCAATGACCGGGTTGCCGACAAACGCGATGGTCTGGCCGAACAGGCTCTGGGTCAGGGTACTGTCACCGTTGAGTTTGCCGAGGGCCACGACCAGGGTGTTGCCGAAGATCAGCACGATGGGCAGCACGATGGGCAGCATCGACAGCCACAGCGGCGGCAGCTCGGCCTCGCGGGCATCGGCGCGCTCGAGTACTTCGCGGTAGGCGGTGGCGGGTTCGACCGGTTGCTGGCCGCTTTGCGCGATCATCGCCTCGATGCGTGGGCCCATGAAGCGCGCGTAGGCCACCAGCACGAAGGTGCCGGGAATGGTGAACACCACGCCCCAGAAAATCATCAAGCCCACATCGATATTGAAGATCCCGGCAATCCCCAGCGGCCCCGGCGTTGGCGGAACCGCATGGTGGGTCAGCATCAGGCCGCTGGCCAGGGCAATACCCAGGGTCAGCATCGATTTTCCGCTGTTGCGCGCCAGCGCACGGACCAACGGGTTGAGGATGACAAAGGCCGAATCGCAGAAGATCGGCACCGAGACGATGTAGCCGGTCACCATCATCGCCCACTCTTCGCGCTTGTTGCCCAGCCAGCGCACGAAGGTATAGGCCATTCGCTCGGCGGCACCGGAGACTTCCAGCAGGCGACCCATCATCACACCGAAACCGATGACCAGGCCGATGGTCGACAGCGTGGCACCGAAACCGGTGGTGATGGATTTGACCAGCGCGTCCGGTGCCATGCCGCCACCCAAGCCGGCGATCGAGGCGGCGATGATCAGCGCCAGCAGGGCGTGGATGCGGGTTTTGAGAACCAGCACGATGAGTATGACGATGGCCAGGACCAGGCTCACCATCAGCTGTGGACCGGCGATAGAAGTTGCGTCCATTGGGTAATCACTCTTGTTGTTATTGGATGGAACGACGGCACCGCCAGGGGCCGTCTGGGTCAGTGATTCATGCTGAGCTGGTGCGCCCTTACCACGCTGTCAAAATCGGCGTCACCGCGAAAGCCCAGTTGCAGCGGCCTTTGGATGTCGAAGTTGCCGGGCCAACTGCAGACGATGCGCTGGATCCGCTCGTCCGGTTCAAAGCTGACCCGCGCGCGGGCCGCCTCGCCACCGACACGGGCGAGACTGTCGAGCATTTCGCTGACGCGCACGCTGATGCCGGGCAGGTTGAGGGTCCGACGCAGGCCAAGCGCCTGGCCGTCCAGGCGCGCGGCATGGACCAGGTTGTCGACCACGGTCTGCGGCGAAGACAGCCACATGCGGGTATCCAGCGGTACCGGACAGTTGCTCGCCTCGCCGGCCAGAGGCTCACGCAAGATGCCGCTGGCAAATGAGGAGGCTGCTGCGTTGGGTTTGCCAGGGCGAACGGAAATGGTCGGCAGGCGACACACCCGGCCATCGATGAAGCCCTTGCGCGAGTAGTCGTTGATCAGCAGTTCGGCCATTGCCTTCTGCGCGCCATAGGACGACTGCGGCAGCGGTGCGAGTTCTTCGGGCACCTGCTCGGGCATCGGCCCGCCGAATACCGCCAGGGAGCTGGCGAACACGAAACGCGGCGCCTGGGCCTGGTGGCGGCTGGCTTCGAGCAGGGCGCGGGTGGCCTCGAAATTGACCCGCATGCCCAGGTCGAAATCGGCTTCGGCCTGGCCACTGACGATCGCGGCCAGGTGGTAGACCAGGGACGTCTCTGGGCCGATCAGTGATTGGATAAAGGCCGGGTCACAGATGTCGCCCGTGTGCGACACCACACGCGGGTCATCGATGGGGCAGGGCGCCAGGTCAACTGAGACAAGGCTAGCGCCGGGGGGCAGCAGGTCGCTCGCAGTGGGCGCCAGCAGCGCTTCGATCAGGCGGGCGCCGAGAAAGCCAGCGCCGCCAGTTACCAGGATCTTCATGTATTGCACTCCGCTTAAGGAGAATATTCGGGGCAGCGTGCCGAACGCCCCGTATTCTTGTTATTTGACGAACCAGGTGACAAGCAGTTGTCATGTTGTATGATGAATTTAACGTGGACGCAACCGTTGCGTGTTTTCTTCTTGCTCACCGCGAGTGGCAGGGCAGCGCGACGATTGCCGGGAGAATCTGAGTGGACAGTCTGAACGACGTTACCCCCAAGCTGGCCGAACGGCTGGCCAAACGCCTGAGTGCGGCGGTCCATGAGGGCCAGTTGGCCGCCGGTAACCGCTTGCCCACCGAGCAGGCCTTGTGCGAGCAATACGGTGTCAGCCGCACGGTGGTGCGCGAAGCGATTTCGATGCTCAAGCGCGAGGGCATGCTCACTTCGCGCCAGGGCAGCGGCACCTTCGTCGTGCCCAATCCCAGTGTCGCGTTGCGCCTGTCTCCGCCCCAGGGCAACTTCGAGGCCGTGGTGGAGATCCTCGAGTTGCGCAGCGCGCTGGAGATCAAGGCCGCCGAATTGGCCGCGGCGCGGCGCACCAATGCGCAATTGCGGGCGATGCAAAACGCCTTGGCCGAGCTCGACGAAGCGGTCGAGCGGGGTGAAGACGGCGTGCGCGAAGACCTCGCCTTCCACCGTTCGGTGGTGGCCGCCACCGGCAACCAGCACTTTCTCGAAACCATCGATTTTCTGCACCAACTGCTGCAACAGGCGATCCGAGTGACCCGTTGCAATGAGGCGCGTAACAGCCAGTACATGCAGCAGGTCGACCAGGAGCACCACGCGCTGCTCGAGGCGATCGCTGCCGGTGACAGCGAGGCGGCGCGTAACGCGGCCTCCTCGCACTTGCGCAACGCCGAAGTCCGCCTGCGCGAAGCGCGAAGCGAGGCCGACGCGTCCGGATAACAACCACAAGAGGATTCACCCGTGACAGCAATATCCAATATTGGTGTGGTCGGCCTGGGCTCCATGGGCCTGGGCATGGCGCGCTCCCTTTTACGTGCCGGTCTGCCCGTGTGGGGCTACGACATCCGCGAGGACGTGCGCCAGGCCTTCAGCGCCGAGGGCGGCCAGCCGGTCAGTGCCCTGAGTGACAGTGCCGCGCTCAGCGATCTGCTGTTCATTGTGGTGGTCAACGCCGCGCAGACCGAGCAACTGCTGTTCGGCGCGCAGGGTATTGCCGCGCGGCTGCGTCCGGGCTCCGTGGTCATCGCCTGTGCAACCATCTCGGCTGCGGCGGCGCGGCGCATCAGCGAGCGCTTGGCCGAGCACCAGGTGCTGATGCTCGATGCGCCGATTTCGGGGGGGGCGGTGCGTGCCGAGGCGGGCGAATTGACCATCATGGCGTCGGGGCCGCAAGCGGCCTTCGAACGGGCGCAAACGGCACTTGCTGCGGTGGCCGCCAAGGTCTACCGGCTGGGTGAAGAGGCCGGGCAAGGCTCGCAGATCAAGCTGGTCAACCAGTTGCTCGCCGGGGTCCACA
Organism: Pseudomonas halotolerans; assembly: GCF_039581215.1. Taxonomy (NCBI): domain Bacteria; kingdom Pseudomonadati; phylum Pseudomonadota; class Gammaproteobacteria; order Pseudomonadales; family Pseudomonadaceae; genus Pseudomonas; species Pseudomonas halotolerans. The sequence goes on along the minus strand of NZ_JBCNTJ010000026.1, from coordinate 6,248 downwards.
TTGCCGCGGCAGCCGAAGCCATGGCCTATGGCATTCGCCAGGGGTGTGATCCCGAGGCGCTCTACGAGGTGATCAGCCATAGCGCCGGCAATTCCTGGATGTTCGAAAACCGCGTGCCGCATCTGCTGGCGGGTGATTATCGGCCACGCTCGGCGGTGGATATTTTCGTTAAGGATCTGGGGCTGGTGCTCGACAGCGCCCAGGAGGCGGTCTTCCCGTTGCCGCTGACCGCCAGCGCCCACCAGATGTTCAAGCAAGCGTCGGCTTCCGGACTGGGGCGCGAGGACGATATCGCCGTGGTGAAGATATTCCCCGGTATCAGCCTGCCTGCCGCCGCCAACGAGGAGCTTTGACCATGCCCCTGATCGGATGCATCGCCGACGACTTCACCGGAGCGACCGACCTTGCCAGCATGCTCGTGCGCGGCGGCGCCCGCACTGTGCAGACCATTGGCGTTCCACGCGGCCCCTTGGCGCTGGGCGAAGCCGACGCGCTGGTGGTGGCGCTCAAGTCGCGCAACCTGGCGCCCGAGGAGGCAGTCGCACAGTCGCTGCAGGCGCTGGAGTGGTTGCGCCAGCAGGGCTGCCGACAGTTCTACTTCAAGTATTGCTCGACGTTCGACTCCACCGCCGAGGGCAACATCGGTCCGGTCAGCGATGCGCTGCTTCAAGCCCTGGGCAGCGACTTCACCGTGGCCTGTCCGGCGTTCCCGGAGAACCGCCGTAGCGTGTTCAACGGCTACCTGTTCGCCAATGACGTGCTGCTCAACGAAAGCGGGATGCAGGATCATCCGCTCACGCCCATGCGCGACGCCAATCTGCTGCGCGTGTTGCAGCCGCAAACCCGCCACCCGGTCGGCCTGATCGACTACCGGACCCTGCGCGCCGGCGTCGAGGCGACCCGTCAGCGGATCGCCGCGTTGCGCGCTGAAGGCGTGGGCATCGCCGTCAGCGACGCTATTGATAATGAAGATTTGCAGGTGCTTGGCGCCGCCTGTGCCGACCTGCCGCTGGTGACGGCCGGGTCGGGGCTGGCGTTGGGCATGGCCCAGGATTGGCAGGCCAGAGGCTTGTTACAGGCCAACGGCGAAGCCAGTCGGCTGGAAGTGGGTTGGGGGCGTCAGGCGATTCTCAGCGGAAGCTGTTCGCGAGCGACCCTCGGCCAGATCGAGCGGGCGGCAGCGGTCTATCCGGCCTTTCGTCTGGAGGCGGCCGAGCTGATGGCCCGCGGTGACGCCCTGGTGGCCGAGGCTCTGGCCTGGGCTGCCGGCTACCAGGGGCCGGTGTTGATCTATGCCAGCAGCCCAGCCGATGAGGTTCGCCGGGTGCAACAACAGTTCGGCGCGCAGCAGGTCGGTGAGCGCATTGAAGCGGCCCTGGCGGCGATTGCCCGTGCGCTGGTCGAACAGCAGGGCGTGGGTCAGTTGCTGGTCGCCGGTGGTGAAACCTCCGGCGCAGTGGTCGGCGCGCTGGGCATCGAAGGTTTGCGCATCGGGCCGAGCATCGACCCCGGCGTGCCCTGGACCCAGACGCTCGGCCAACCTGGTCGGCCGCTGACCCTGGCGCTCAAGTCCGGTAATTTCGGCAGCGCCGATTTCATGATCAAGGCCTGGGAGATGCTGACATGACAGAAAGCCAATTGCGCGAAGAGATCGTCGAGATCGGCCGTTCGCTCTACCTTCGTGGGCTCAGCCCCGGCTCTTCCGGCAACATCAGCGTGCGGCTGGACGATGGCTGGCTGCTGACTCCGACCAATGCCTGTCTCGGTCGCCTGGACCCGGCGGACATCGCCAAGCTCGATTGGCAAGGTAACCACCTGGCCGGCAAGCCCGCTTCCAAGGAAGCGTTCCTGCATCGTGCGGTCTATGAAGGTCGCGAAGATTCGGGGGCCATCGTGCATTTGCATTGCACGCATTCGGCGGCGGTATCCTGCCTGGACTGTCTGGACGCTACGTCGTGCCTGCCACCGCTGACCCCTTACTTCGTCATGCGCGTGGGCCGCTTGCCGCTGATTCCGTACCACCGGCCCGGTGATCCGCGGTTGGGCGAGGCGATTCGCGGACTGGTCGGGCAGCACAGTTCGGTGTTGTTGGCCAATCACGGGCCGGTCGTTTCGGGCAAGAGCCTGGAGGCGGCCACCTACGCCATCGAAGAACTCGAAGAAACCGCCAAGCTCTACCTGTTGCTGCGCCAGCAGCCGGTACGGGCGCTGGACGACGAACAAATCGACGAACTGCGCCAAACCTTCGGCGCCCAATGGTGACTGCAATGCCACGTTTCGCTGCCAACCTCAGCATGATGTTCAACGACGCACCCTTCCTCGATCGCTTCGGCCGGGCCGCCAAGGCCGGTTTCAAGGGCGTGGAATACCTGTTCCCGTATGAATTCGCACCGGCCGAGCTGGCCGGGCGTCTGGCCGAGCACGGGCTTAGCCAAGTGCTGTTCAACCTGCCGCCGGGGGACTTTGCCGCAGGCGAGCGCGGTATCGCGGCGTTGCCGGGGCGCGAGGCGGAATTTCGTGAAAGTGTCGACCGCGCCATCGAATACGCCCACGCGCTGGGCTGCCCCAAACTGCACGCAATGGCCGGGCTGGTGAGTGACGAGAGCCAGCGTCCGCGCATGCGCGAGGTCTATCTGGAAAACCTGCGTTACGCCGCACGACGTTTGGCCGAGCACCAACTGACACTGCTGATCGAGCCGATCAACACCCGCTCGATTCCGGGTTACTTCATCAATCGCCAGACCGAGGGCCATGCAATCCTGGCTGAACTGGGCGAGCCGAACCTGCGCGTGCAACTGGACCTGTTCCATGCACAAATCATGGAAGGCGATCTGATTGCCGGTTTCCAGCGCTTCCAGGCCGGCGTCGGGCATATCCAGATTGCCGGCGTGCCGGACCGACACGAACCCGACCTGGGTGAAGTGAACTACCCGTACCTGTTCAAACTGCTCGACGAGGCCGGCTACGACGGCTGGATCGGCTGCGAGTACAACCCCCGCGGCCTGACCGAGGATGGCCTGGGTTGGTTTGCGCCCTGGCGCTGAGTCGAGACGGAATAGGGCGTTCAGGCGGGGGCGTGAGGGCATGCGACGAATGCAAACTCTCGCGTCCCAGGCGCCAGATAAATGCACTTACGTACTCAGCAGAACGGCCTGGTCATCATTGACCGGTAAGGCAATATCGGGCTCGCCGGGTGTCAGGATGACCTTGCGGCAATCTTCCTGTTTTTTGTCGAATAGCTTGTAGCCCTCGGCAGCCTGTTCCAGGGACAGGCGATGGCTGATGATGACTTCAGGGCTAAGGCGACCGGTCTCGATATGGCCCAGCAGCTCGGGAAGATATCGCTGCACGTGGGTCTGGCCCATTTTGAAGGTCAGGCCTTTGTCGAAAGCGTCGCCAAACAGGAAGCCGTGGATGAAACCGGCATACACGCCCGGTACGCTTACGACGCCACCGCGCCTGACGGCCGCAATGCATTGGCGTAACGCCTTGCCGCTGCTGCCTTCGAGTTTAAGCGTAGCCAGCACTGTTTCGGTGGTACTGCCTTTGGCTTCAAAACCCACGGCATCCACCACACCGTCCACGCCCCGCATGCCCTTGGTCTGGCGAATGATCGTGTCCGCCGGGTCGTCGTCTTCATCAAAATTGATGGGAATAACGCCATAGGTTTTCTGTGCATAGGCCAGACGATAGGGGTGATGATCGACCATGAAGATCTGGTCGGCGCCCAACATCCGCGCGCAGGCGGCGCTCAATAAACCGACCGGCCCGGCGCCATAAATGGCGATACTCGAACCACTGCCGATCCCGGCGTTGGTCACCGCTTGAAAGGCGGTTGGCAAGATGTCCGAGAGGAACAGCACCTTCTCGTCCGAGAGGGTTCCCGGCACTTTGAAAGGCCCGGTGTTGGCCTTCGGTACCCTTACATACTCAGCTTGCCCCCCAGGTATGCCGCCGTACAAATGGCTGAAACCGAACAGAGCGGCCCCGGGCGCGATTGCCTTCTTGTTCAGAATCGCTCCACGCCCCGTATTGGTCGTTTCGCAAGCGGCGAACAAATCCATCTGACAGAAGAAACAGCTGCCGCAGGCGATAACGAAAGGAACAACCACTCGATCGCCGGGTTGAACGGCGGTCACCGCTGAGCCGGCTTCTTCAACGATTCCCATGAACTCATGGCCGAAGATGTCGCCATGTTCGACAGCGGGAATTTTTCCGCGATAAAGGTGCAGATCGGAACCACAAATCGCCGTTGCCGTGACGCGCAGAATGATGTCGTCACTGTCCTCCAGGACCGGGTCGGGGACCGTGTCGACTTTTACACTGTGCGCACCGTGGTAAGTGAGTGCTCTCATGACGTCCTGCCTCTGGGTAGCGTGGTGATATAGGGCAGAGGCGGGGGACTGGATGGAAGTTCACAGTGTTAGCGCAGGCACGTGACTGGCGGTCATTTTACTCATGCACCGTCACCCGATTGCGCCCGGTTTTCTTCGATGTGTACAACGCCTGGTCGGCCCGGGCGATCAGTTCGGCGTGGCCGGTCGCGGGTTGGCTCAGGTCCGCCACCCCCAGGCTGATGGTGAATCGGATGCTCTGGTCGTTGAACAGCACTTGCAGCTCCTCGACTGCATGGCGCAGGCGTTCGGCGAACATCCGGGCGCCGACCTTGTCGGTGTCCGACAGCACCACACCAAACTCTTCGCCACCATAACGCCCGGCCACATCGGAGTCGCGTACATGTTCGTGCAGAAGCCGGGCGACCTGCTCGATGACCTGATCCCCGGCCTGGTGGCCATAGGTGTCGTTGACCCGTTTGAAGTGGTCGATATCGAGCATCACCAGGCTCAAGGCATTGCCGTAGCGCTGATGCCGAGCATAAGCGGCCTTCAGGCTCGCCTCCCAATGACCGCGGTTGTACAGCCCGGTCAGTCGATCGGTGCTGGAGAGCTGTTGCAATTGCGCATTGGCGGCCTGTAGTTGATGGCGGTTGGTGGCGACGTCGGTGACGTCATAGATCACCAGGCAAATGTGACTGATCTTGCTGTCGGGAGAGCGCAACGGTAACAGCGTGGTGTTCTGGTACATGAACTCTTCCTGGCCGGTGATGGGCTGGTAGCTCTTGAACCGCACCAGATAGGGACGCTGCTCCCAGACAGTGAACGCTGGGGTGCCCAGGGCCGCGACGCTTTCCACCTTGCGGCTGAACCACTGGCGATCGATTTCGGGAAACAGGCTGAAGAAATGCTGGTTGTGGGCATCCTTCGGCTGCACCCCGGAGCGGTTCTCCATGAACGTGTTCCAGACCTGTACGCGGTAGTCGCGGTCCAGCACCACCACACCCACATCGATGCTCTGAACAATGGCCAGCAACCAGTGAAACTCGTTCAGATCAATGGAATCAGGCATGGCTCAGGTCATCAGATAGGTGAGTTTTTGGGTCAGCCGCTCGATCGAGTCTTCCGTGAACAGCAATAAGAGGTCGAAACGAATATCGTGCCCTTCCAGGCTGTAGCTGATTTCCACCGCCAGGGTCTTTTTCCAGTGCTTGCGGTTGACGTGAATCAGCTCCTCGATGGCCGCGTGCTGGCCGAGAATCTGCGGATGACCCTGCGAGAACACCACGTCGATCTGTTCGGCAATACTGCTCAGGCAAGCGCCGATCAGAACGCTGGAGAGGTCCAGCAGCATTTCCAGGTCCGAATAATCGCTACTTTGGCGCTGCATCAGTTGCGCGATGTCGGCGATTTCCGATTCGTGAAATATCAGCAGGGCTTCGCCGGCAATACCACTGCCGATAAAGCCCTGGCAGATGGCCGTGAGTTGCTGGGAGCTGCCGGCATCGTTAAGCGCCATATGCAGCTCACCCACCTCAAGGATGTTCACGTTCGGTACTGGTAACTGCACAAACACACCCAGCACGTTGGCGATCAGGGCGGCGGCCTGGCCGATGGCAACGTTGACCGTCTCGCGGAACGCATCGTGAAAACTGATGGCTGTGTTCGTCAGCGAACGCGTTTGCGGCGGCGTCTGGCCGGGCTGCGTCAGCAGGCCCAACTGACTGAGCGTCTGGCGCAGCTCGTTTTCATCGAATGGTTTTTTCAGGAATGCCAATGCGCCCAGCTCCAGCACGCGGTGTACCGCCTGCTCCTGGACGTCACCGGAGATCACGATGACTTGCGCCTTCAAGCCTTCGGCGCGCAAGGCGCTCAACACCTGATAACCATCCATCTCCGGCATGGTCAGGTCCA
>NZ_JBCNTJ010000025.1:0-70744 GCF_039581215.1 Pseudomonas halotolerans | reverse complement strand
GAACTCAGCAGTGAAACGATGCATCGCCGATGGTAGTGTGGGGTTTCCCCATGTGAGAGTAGGTCATCGTCAAGATTGAATTCCCAGAACCCCTGTCTGCTGATGCAGACAGGGGTTTTGTCGTTTTGGGCCGGTAATCGGATTGCCCCTCATGATTGCTGCCCGCATACGGCAAACCCTGAGGCCGTTGCTATGCTGTGATAGTCGGGGTACTTGAAAAATGGCCCGCGACGTGACTGGTCATGGGGATTCCAATAATGAAAAACCCTTATGCTCCTGGCTTCTGGTGCGCCCTTGCGGCGTTAGTGCTGCTTTCGGCCACTTATTTCTATGGCGTCATGCTGACTCACCAGATCGACAAAGCGCTGATTTTCCTCGATAGCGCGGCTGCGCTGATCGGTGTGATATCCATCGCAATCGTGGCCTGGGCATCGCTTCATGGCCAACGCATCAAAAAAAAGCATCTTGAGCAGGGTAAGACCCTGGTGCTGATCTGGGACACCAAGGTTGCGCTGCGCCGGGTCGAAACGGTCTTCGACCGCTACTTCTGGGGCAGTTATTGGCAGCCTGGCCGCACATTCCAGGAAGTCATGGGTGAACTCACTGGTACTCCATTGGAGAAAAGTCTCGAGGCCTTAAAGACCCAATGTGCGGCATTGGACAAGCAAGTCGCCCAAGACGACTGGCACTGGCTCAACAACGCACGTGAGCTCTGCGACGTCGCTAACGCTATGGCCCGTGAGCGCTATCAACTGGACTTCTGCGATGCTCGCGCAGAGTCATCAGGTACGACGGTGATCAATCGCGATTTCGAAGTGTTGGTCTACACCTGGACGGCACGGCTCAAGACGTTCGACCATCAACTCGACGAGATTGAAGTCCAATATTCGTAGACCCTCTCCCAAAAAACACTTCCCCCCTTTAAACATTGGGCCCGCTGGCGTGCCTGATGGTAATCTCCCTCCACTTCGCGGCGTCGAGCCACACCCTTTGCGGGTCAGGGAAGACGACGGCTTTTTCAACCATGGATATTGATCGGGTCACTCATGAATAAATCAGCAAGCGTACTTCTGGGAATCGTTGTGGTTGTCGGTGCAATCAGCGCAGGCGGCGCCTGGTACACCGGCACGAAGCTCGAAGGAGTGCTGCAAACCGCTATTGCCGACAGCAACAAGCAAATGCAAACGGCCCTGGCCGGGTCCAATGGCACCGCTTCGATCGAGCTGGTTTCATTAGACCGTGGGACTTTCAGCAGCACCGCCCACTACCGCCTCAAGGGCGAAGGCGAGATGTTTGGTGATGAGCCGGTTGAATTGCTGTTCGTCGACAACATCGAACATGGTCCGCTGCCGTTCTCGCGCCTGATGACGCTCAAATGGTTGCCGGTCATGGCCACCAGCCACACCGAACTTGAGCGCACGCCTCTGACCGAGAAATGGTTCGTCGCTGCCAAGGACAAGTCGCCGCTCAAAGGTGTGGTCAACCTGGGCTACGACCAGTCGACCCACGGCACATTCGAGTTGCTGCCCCTGGACACCAAGCTGGATGAACAAACCCAGCTCAGTTTCTCTGGCCTGAAGATAGACCTGGCCTCCAGCGCCCAGGCGGAGAAGATCAAGGCTGACGGTTACATGGACAGCTTCAAGCTGACCACCGTCGCTGAGGACCAGACTCCGGTGCAAGTCGAGCTCAACGGCCTGACGCTTGCCAGCAATCTGAGCAAGAGCACTTATGGTTATTACATGGGTGATAACGTCCTGATGCTCAGCAACAGCAAGACTACTTTTGGCGAGCAGAAGTCTGTCCTGGGCCTGAAGAACTTCGAGATGAAAAACAACAGTACCGAAAATGGCACCAGCGCTTCGGGGCGTGCTGATTACAAGGTCGGCGAGTTGTCGTTCAACGATAAGGCGATCGGTTCTGCGCAGATGGCGGTCAGCCTGAAGAACTTGGACATCCCGGCCACCATGTCGCTCATGCAGGTCTATCAAACCAAGCTGCAACCCTACGAGCAAGCGGCGGCTGAAGCAGCTGCAGCCGGTGAGCCAGCGCCAGAGCTGGTGCTGACCGAGGCCGAGGAGGCGCAGGTCAAGACCGACCTGGAGAAACTCCTGGCGGGCGGCCCGCAAGTGGCACTGGAAAACCTGTCGTTCACTACAGCCAATGGCGAAAGCCGCGCAACGCTGGTCATTGACCTAGCCAAACCGCAATCCATGGACCTGCCGCCCGATCAACTGGGCCGTCAGTTGCTCGCCTTGCTGGATTTCAATTTGAAAGTCTCCAAGCCGATGCTGGTGGATCTGTTGACCGTGCAGGCGCAAATGGAAGGCCAGACCGACGCCAAGTTGATCGCCGATCAGGCGACAGCCACCAGCGACATGTTCAGCGCGATGGCGGTGGGCACGCAGCTGGCAACGCTTGAAGGCAACGACGTGGTCACCAAGCTGCACTACGCCAACAATCAGGTTGATTTCAACGGTCAGAAGATGACAGTCGAACAATTCACCGCGTTTGTGATGAGCAAGCTTGGCGGCGGCGTAACCATTCAGTAATCCGCTCGAGCAACACCCGGAAAAACCGGCCCGTGCATTGTGTACGGGCCGTTTTTTTTTGACTTTAAGAACGTCGAAGGCACCAAAAATCCAATGAGAGAGAGCGAGCTTGCTTGCGATAGTGGTGGCACAGCCGTTGTAAAAGTACCGGATGCTGCTGGTCAGCCCCCCTCTACGGACTCACGCCAACAAGCACATAGCGCAAGGTGTTGAGCTGCTTGCGGGGGGGGGCGGCAGCATGCGGCTCGTTGCGAATGGCAGATATCGGCCGAGGGTGTGTAAAAACGTTTTTGAGCGCGACAGGTACTCAAAACCGGACTGGAAATCGCGCTTCTACGCGAAATCCACATCTGCTGACGTGTCGATAAATTTCAGATTTAACGTAGATGCGCCCACTTCAATTTTGGCGAAGCGTTTTTACACACTCTGGGCCATAAGCAGCCATTCGTAACTGGTTAGCGCGGAGGTAAGCCTGAATGTGCTCTTGTGCAAATTGAAGCGGGTGATGAAATCATCAGTACCGAAGGTTTGTTGAAGGCCACTCTCCCCAACCTTGCCCTTTGGGAAATGAGTTGACCACTAAGTTAATCTTCCCGCATGTAGCTGCACTCACGACTCCTCATTGGACGCTCTCATTGTTGGCATTTGATAAAAATTGACACTAGTATGATGACCTTTTGCCACTGAACGATGGAGTGCTAACCTTCGCTAAAACGGATGGCGTAGGCGCCTAGAATGCCGGCATCGGAGCATTTCCTTTAGAAGCGATTACGCTTTCTTTCGGGATGAATCAGATCCCACTGAAATCGTGCCCGCGAAATTATCGCTAGCATCGCTGCTGCGTTATCCCGCGGCTGTTCCGGTATGGTCGAGTCAAGTCAAGGAGCAAGAGTTTGACGACTATTAATGTTCAATTTCGCAGCGATGAAGAAGACCGCGAGCTGCGAGAACAGAACCCAGATGCCCCTGATCTCTTCGCTTTTGACTGCGGCCAACTGCCCTTCGAGCGAATGGGGGACGCTCATTTTGAGCTGCTTCTGGCAGACCTCTACGCTGCACGAGCAGAAGATGCTTCAGAGGACTGGTATGACGCAGCCCGCCGTCTAAATGACGGGGCCGATCAGGGGCGCGATGTCATCTTGCTTGATAATGGCCGTCCTGTTGGCGTCATTCAGTGCAAGCGCTACAACGGCATCGTCTCTCTTTCCATGATCATTCAGGAAATCTGCAAATTCTTCCTCTACGCGACCATCAAGCCGGGCATCGCCTCAGCTCCAGGTGAGCCATTCCGCTATTACGTTGCAGTATCTGATCGAGCGGCGACTAAGCTTTTCGAGTTCCTGCAAGGGAGCGGCAGGCAACGCTTCGTAGACCTTAGAGCAGAATTCGAGGAAAAGTCACTAGCCGCCCGTAGGGGATCCGCTACCCTTAGAAAGCATCCCGCCTTGAAAGATCTGACACAGGAGCAGCTGTGTGATTTGATCTGGGCTAGGATCGACAACCTGCATACTACCCTGCACAAGAAAGATGACCTTTCACGGATGGTGGGCGCCTATCCCCGCATCAAGTCGACCTACTTCAGGCTTGAGTCCGATTCAGCACAAATCGTAGGCGAGCTGAAATCGTTCCTCCAATCACGAAAGCTGATGGTGAGTCAGGAGGACGAGGAGCTCATTTCCGGAATCCGGACTGAATACATCAAGTTAAAGCTGGGTCGCAATCAGCGTTTCAATCTAGGGCTGTTGCAAGGCGCAGAGCTTCTGCCTTTCATGCGAACCATGCTCCTGCCCAAGACAGGCACGCTGTTCAATAACTTTGGCTCGCTTCCCGTGATTTTTACTGGCGGAGCCGAGGCGGCGGATCTGGGGGACTGGGCAGAACTTCACCAGCTAGTCGAAATGTATGATAGCCAAGCTGTCGTGTTCGTAGGTTGTGGTGGCGTGACTGGGGCTCAGCTTGCTGCCTGGAAAAATTCAGATGACATGGTTTGGATTGATCCAGAGTGGGATCCGGCTCCGCTCCAGAATTACAGGGCAGGTTGGTGTTGGGTCAAAGATCCCACACAGGGTATTTTCAACTGCTATGTACTTGTTGAGAACGAGACAGGCCTGGCAGAGTACGGGCACGGCGCGGTGTCGCTCCGTCTAGCATTTGAAGATGTTGTCGTCTGGCCGACCTTGGGTAACGACTTTACAAACCCGATTTCAGATGCAAGGTCTCAGCTGCGTCGAATAATGGCTAGCCAGAAAGAAGACAGTTCGAAGCGGCCCAATCTTGTCCTTGCCTCCGTTAGCGTCACCAGCCTCGAAAAAGTATTGACCTCGGTTTCAGATCACTACGGTCAGCGCATACACTCGACTATTGCCACGGCGATTGCCAACAGTAACCGTGTCGGGGCGTGTCCTACCGAGCTGTACAGTGCTACTGGCATCTTTCCGGCGATCGACGTCGAGTTCGCAACCCGATCTACCCCGGCAACCGTTAATCCATCTGGACGTGTCATGCGTCGGAGCACCAGCGGTGCTCTCACATTCACACTCGACTGGACTGCAGATCTGACCCTGGCTGCTGTAAAGGCACATCGCTTGGTTGCGGGGGCTGTTAAAGACGATATGCAACCGATGTCGCTTGAATTTCATGAGCTCTTTGATCGGTATCCTCCATTCCCAGGCTACCTGCCTGCAGTGAAAGCAGAGCTGGATCTGCTCAATACGTTGGTGCAAGACGCGGGCCTGCCTGACTACTCGGGGTTCACCTACCGAACGTGGTTTGGTGTCAAAGCGGGAGAGGAATTTCCACTGGAAGCGCTCTGCGCATCTGGTGAATGCGTTATGAGAACCGTCCAGGCACTGAGCTACCTCAATGTACCGCCCGCCAGCCAATGGGTCTGCGCACCCGACCTACAGGGGCATATCCGGCATGACGACCCTGTGCATGGAGAGGTCAACCTCATGGCTTGGTCAAACAGGAACTATCCAGTCAGGCAGATGGAAGGTGATCTTTTCGACTGGGCTCGACAGCCGATTGCGCATCCCAGCCTAATCGTCTTCGCGCAAGGGAGGGGGAACGTCGCGGACAAGAAACCCGGCGATGGGCGTTACGATTACACCAGTCCGCCTGCTCCCAAGGGATCAATCACTGAGCCCTCTATTGCAAGAAGCGTTTATATGTTCAGTTTGGGCGATATTGAATCTGTGTATGACGATCCGTCAGCTCCTTCGCCGAATCAATTCATGGAAGATATTTTTGTCCGGAAGGGGAAGTTAGATGCTCAATGAATTGACTGAAATCATAGCGCGTCGAGCTGAGGATGCCGGCTTCTCCAGAACCTCCACTCAGCAGTACTTATCGGGCACGAATCAAAATTGGCAGGATGGTGCGATAGGGAATGAGCTCGGGTATTGGGAGTCGTCCTTCGCCTCTATTTTACTGGTCAACATCACCACTGATACCGGTGCAGATGCGATGCGCCAGGCCAAGATTGCGGAGACGTTCTTGGATGCCGCGATTGTCCAGCGCGAGCGCTCGGGTCTCGTCATTGACGGCTACCTGGTGATCGCGGCTACCCAAGTCAATGATCAGTTCAAAGCGTTCATTCTTGATATCGAGAGAGATATCAGATTTGTCAGGAAGCATGTTGTTACCTGGGGTGATGATGGTTGGGAACGCTATGAGCGAATCACACCATTAGGTCTTGAGCGTATTGACGATCAAGGGGACGCGGTAGTCTTCTCTTCCGAGAATACCGATTATCTCCAGCTTGTAGAATTACTGGCGGAGGTGGACAGTCAAGAGCTTGCCCAAATTCATGGTAAAGAATGGAATCTCAATGAATAACCTGCCCATCAAGTTCCTTGCCGTTACCATCCAGAATTTTCGGGGTATTCCAGATGAGTTAGTGGTGCCATTGGATGCACCGTTAACCGTTATCCATGCGGCCAACGGCACAGGCAAAAGCACGATTTGTTATGCCTTGGAATGGCTGATCACAGGCAAGGTCGATGATCTGAACGGGGCGGCACTGGAATGCCAGTGGGGGAAGGGTACTACTACAGTCTCGGCAGATTGCTTGATTGACGGAAATCTTCACGTAGTTACTCGAACTAATAGCTCATTGTGGATAACTCCCGAAGGCGAGAAAAAGAAAAAAATTAACGATGAGTTTCTGCTGGAGATGCTCACGCCGGCGTCGATCTCGGGAAAAAGCACCATCGCATTGCGAAAGGCCAAGCGCGGATGGTTGCGCAATAGTCGGTGGCTCTATTCCAACTCACTAGCCTTGTTGATTGATAATAATAAGGCCGACGAGCGCCAACAGATCTTTGCTGACATTCTTGGCTTTGGCCATCTCACCAGTACCTTGCGAGATCTGCGCGATTACAGAAAAGCACTTCCCAATACAAAGGGGCTAGCGGACAAAGTTGCTAGCGTGAATGCTGAAATTGAAACGCTTAAAGCATCCCTGGCCATCAGTTCTCCTGCCAAGGAGGCCGCGCTAGGCAGCCTTGATGCTATTTTCAAGGCGTTTCCACCAGCAGTCGAGGGAACCATTCTTGAGCGGCTAGAGGCAGCTCAGCTTCGTGTTAACTCGTTCAGCCAGAAGCAGCAGCGAGAGATGGCAGTGCTGAACACCGTGTATCAGCAGTGGACGTCGTATCAAGGTTCTCTGCAGCAAATTGAAACTCTTCGTCAGTCAGTTGATGCCCTGACGCAGGAGCAGAAAAAGGCGAGCGAAGATCACAGTGTTCAAGCATCAGAGTTGTCCGACGCCCAACAAAAAGTGTCTGACGCTCAGCGGTCGTTAAAATGGGCTGATGACAGCCTGCTAACCTTTAAGGGGTGGCAAACAGCTACTAGCGCTCAGGGTGTGGGAGGGTATTTCGAGCAGGTTGACCGAAGCCAAGCGGAACTTGAGGCGGCGGGTTTTGTAGAGCTGGGGTGGAGTTCTGATCGGCAAACGAAGTGGAAAGAGGCAATAGCTCTGCTATCCGCTAACTTCCAAAAAATCATGGAGCTTGAGCGTCAGAAAAATGACCTGATGGCGAATCCTGTAGCGCCTGCTATCGACTACGACGAAAAGGCACGCCTGGCTGATGCGGCAAAGAATATGCGCATCCGAGCAGAAGCAGACTTTGACGCTTATACTAACGTTTTGGGTAAGTTAAAAGTTATGGGCAATGAATTCGCCCATACTCATGATGACCCTCACTGTCCGCTCTGTAATTATAATTGGCCCACCACAGCTAGACTTCGGGAAGAAATATCCTCGAATATGGAAGTGCTTGCGCCGGCTCTTGAAGCTGCCTCAGGTGCACTGACGTTGGCTCGTCAAAATGAGCAGGATGCCATTAAAGCCCTGGCTTTAGCTACGTCGCAGAAATCCGCGTATGAAACTTATTTGGCTCGATCCAATTCTGTGCATCAAGAGCTGCAATCGTTTGCAACCAGGAGTACGTACTTCGAAACGATGGGCGTTCAAGACTTCTCCGGAATGCAGATGGATGGCCTTGCCAATATGAATCGCAGGGTAACCTCTGCAATTCAAATCAGCGGGATTTTTGCAAAGCTTTCCGAAGTAGAGAAGTTTTTCGCCATTATTCCGGCGAGCGGTGCGGCAACACGGGTATCGAGCGCCGTCGCAAGCTTGGGAAGCTACAAGAAACATTTTCAGGATCAATTCGACCAATACGAGCCGGCGAGAGCTCGCCTCGTTCTGGCTGTACAAGGGCTTTTACAAGCCGTTCAGTCCAAGGCGGGCGAGATCGCTGGGCTCAACGCGAACATCGCTGCAGCAGTAGAGATCACAAGCAGCTTCGATTCCCATTGGCGTGAGCTTTTTGGTGATCAACCCGTGTCAGTAGAGTCCTACGACATCATGCGTCAGCAGCTGGGTCAGCGAGGAATTGATGTAACGACATACACCAGCATGCTTGATCAATGCAAAGCTGTGGTGAGTGTTGATACCGACTCGGCAAAGCTGAAAAAGCTTGAGCAGGAACTGGTTGAGTTGACCAGCAAGCTGAGAATCGGCACAGGCTACATTGCTGATGCAGACCTGGCGATTGAGCAGTATGCCTTGCATGTGAAGGACTTCACCGCCTCTAGCCTCAAGCCCCTGCTAAGTCCTGCAGCTGAGCTATTTTCCAGAATGCATGCCAACGAAGTATACAAAGGCTTGGGCGTTTCAGAAGGCGAAGATGCATTGAAATGGACAGTCTTCGCCGAGGGCCATGAGCCTGCATTGGACGCAGAAGGGAAGCTTAGCCAAGGCCAGCGCCAGGATCTGGCATTGTCGCTATACCTAGCTAGGGCTCGGAATACCGGGGGAAGCTTCTTCCTCGATGAGCCAATCGCGCATTTGGATGACCTGAATCGAGTGGCAATGTTGGACATTTTCCGGCTGGTGGCCACCTCGATGCCGGACATGAACTTGATCTTGACCACTGCCAGTGATTCGCTGGCCAGGCACATGGCTCAAAAGTTTTCGAGCATCACGGACAAGCACTTGTTGAGTATGATTCATTTGGAGGGTAACCCCCGAACTGGAGTCAAGATGACGGTTCAGCGCAATGCAGTGTTATCCAGCCAACCCGTTTAGGATGAGATGAGGTGGTGAGCGGCATGCTGAGCCCATCCCTCAGCTTCAACTTAATCAAAAGGCGCTGGATCACTCATGATTTCGTAGATACGTCAAAACCTAATATAGGTCGAGTAAAGTCCACTTTTGGCCGAATACTGCCTCTCGCGACGGGTAAAAAGCGCACGAGCAGGGTCAGTCGACGGGGGGACTTTGTCTTGTACCCCATCCTCGATGTTTAATGTGACATAAAGTTTTACTACATTTAAGTCTAGTGAAAATATATTCTTAAAGTCGTACAAAGTCCTAAATTATATGGAAGCTTATACAGAAAGGTTAGATTGCTAAAGTTATCGCCATTGTTTCTGCTGCTTTCTCGACAGCGGCGACTTCCGCCTCCGAAAAATACATCTCAGTTCATCATTCATTACTTACAGCTTTCAGGGAAAAGATGCTGCTCGTCTAATATGTCGCGAACATCATAAAGAGACCTGTATTCAATATGCAAAGAAAGCTGGCATAGCATTTTGATATAGATGGATTCAATCTTGTCTCTCGCCGATTGCGATTCAGGATACTTAAAAGAAAACAATACAAGAGATTCGCCTGGTCGCAAAAAAATGGGAAGTGACATCGAAGAGCGAGAAAATTGTTGTGCATTAAGATCGAATTCTGAAAATATCAATTTCATATCACTGACGGATATCTTTTTCCCGGTATCGTTTACAGTGAACTCAATTTTTTCTACCCTTGCAGGTCCCAAGCCATCGTTAACTATGGTGAGCGATCTTTGTTTCACACCGTCAACTACGACAATCGGATGCTTGGTGGAAAGTAGTGGTACTACCGAATTAGCATTTGCGGATCTGGTTTCAATCCTATCCCATATCCCAAGACCTAATGCTATAAAAGCGGCCGCCACTGCGGAGATGGCGGCTACCATCTCCCAATTCATTCTGTCTCGGCTTGCCATCATTTATTCCTTCAAGGACTGAAACGATGAGGATTCTCAACAACTATAGACGGGATTTTTACTGTATCTCCTTAGAGACATTGCAGCCGCTCACGAGCGGCCGGAGACGGCCCATTGCTGCCTGTCGTAAAGGACAGGTGCCGACCCAAAACGGGCTCTCAGGCGCTCAACGCTGAACCGATTTTGTTGAAATCACGGAGCCATAGTGAGCGGCACGGAGGGCTATTAAAACGGCTCAAAACTGACGATGATGCCCGTCTCCAGTGAAACAGGGAACCTTGGGATGACGGACCGATTTCTCCTTTACATAGATATTTTGGGCTTTACCAATATGGTGCGCGAAGAACCAAGGAAGGTAGCGCGCATCTATTCGATTCTAGATAGCCTGAATGTACACAAACATAACAGCTTCAAGACCGTCGTTTTCTCAGACACGGTTCTGGTCTACAACATTGAGCCGGCCTCGAACGACGCCGAGAGGGAATATCTAGTCTGGTACCTCACGGAGTTCGCCGAGGACTTACACCACCGGCTTACCGGTCAGGATATCTACTTCCGCGCGGCCCTCGTGGCCGGCGATTTTTCCCACTACGATCTGAAGCACGTTGAGTGTTTCTATGGCACTGCCTTGATCTCAGCATATCTGGCTGAAAAGGATATTCCGTCGCTTGGCTTGTTCATGGACCACGAGTGCGCAAAGTACAACCAATTTTTCCGCTTGGCACTGTTCAATGCTGACTATTCCTTCGTCTATCTCAACCGCTCATTGGAGCAACTGAATAAACATACCGGTGGCCATTTTCCTGTTGAGGACTACCAGATGCATATGGGGGATATTGCCCCTTACGTCACATGGCAGGTTCGTTTTCTCCAAGATATATACAATCAAATGCGTAACCATCAAGTGCCGCATGTCCGCACTAAGTTTTTGGCCGCTTGGGATTTCTACAAGCAGCGCTACCCCGAGATGCTGCGGGTACTGGAGGAGAACGATTTTTCCGCGAGCTCGTTGGGACGTGCGCCGGACTGGGATGATTTGGACAAGTACATGAAAAGGGATATCAGCTACTTCAAACGAATCGGCAGCGGCACGAGACTGTCCAAAGCCATCACCAGTCCTAACAGATTCAATCTTAAATTTTCGAAAAACTTCAAGGGCTAGTAGCCATGATGACTGGGGTTGTGGCCGATAGGCGAAGCGAAGGGCAGATATTCGCCGATTTCTGGTGGTGCTGATCGGCTGCGTTTGGCCGATGGCAGACGAGGGTCAATAGTCAGTATTTGGGCTGTTTGCTTGATGACGGTACGCGATGCATCGAAACGAAGCTCAGTCCCGAGTTATTGCCGTGCGCGCACGGAGTATCAAAGACAAGCTAGCTGGGAGAGCGCAGCCCAGTGATGAAATGAAACAGGTTCGCTAGGAAAGCTGCTGTCAGATGCCAATACAACAAACCCGACGCAAGACGTCGGGTTTGATATCGGATGGGTTGTTATCGCGGATCGACGTTATCCAGCACCCGGTTCGCGAGCAATGAACTCAGTTCGATCAGTTGCTGGATACCGAGGGCGATGTGGCGGCGGGGGCCTTCGAGATCGAAAGCCAGATTGCTGATCATCGCGTCGGCGGATGCCAGGTTTTCGCTGAGGTTGGCGAGCAGGCATTCGTTGTCGGCGTTTTTTGCCACGGTGAAGAGCTGGCCCGGTTTGGATGCATCTTCGGATTTTTCCGGTTTCGGTAGCAGATAGTGATCCAAGGCGCGTTTGGCGGCTTCGTCGTGCTGTTTATTTTTGCGACCGGAATGGGTAGACGTTGAGTCAGTTTCTGGAGGGTTCGGAGTTATCTTGAACATATGCATTTTTCCTTCTAGTAGGCCGCAACCGTCTCGCTACTAAACGAAGGGGGTGGCAGCTGTGCGCAAGTTAGTAGACCGGCGGAAAATACATAAAAGCCCGGCGCGCCCGAAGGCGCCATGCGCACAGCCACCATCAAATGCAGGCGACGCCTGACTGATGAGACTCATGCAACCATTATGTATTTCCAACCAGGGCTACTAAACCCGACCACTGATGGGCAGTGGCAGGGAAACGATAGAGCCCGGAGACAAGGCGCACAAGCGGGCGAATTCTGGCGTAGTTGTAGGCAATGGCGCAAGGATGCGTAGCTTGGCGCAAGCACGGCAACCGGGCTGTAGGCGCGGTCTGAAGGATGCCCCGCAAACTCTATGGCGAGGGCATTTGTCCCCGTTATGTGTGGGAGGGATAAATTCCCTCACGACTGCTCGCGAGCGTCCTCCGCACACGCCATTGCGGTGAAAGCGATTCACTCATCACGGGCGCAATTCGTCACTGCCGCCAAACAACTTGAGAAGCCGGCCAAACTCCGTAAAATGCTGATGGCACTATGCCGCCACCTTTCAGGGACGAAATCACATGCGATTTTTTGCCATATGCCTGGCCCTCTGCCTTATGGCGGGCTGCGCCTCCAAACCCGATTACTACATTTCCCCCACGCCGGTCACGATCCCCACAACCGCCACCTATTGGATCGACACCTTCGATGTAGAAGTCGTAGGTAAAAACGAACGCTTTTTGCCTGACGAAAAAGTCCGTGAGCAATTGCACACCGACCTGATCGGCCGCCTGCTTGAGGACAATCGTTATGCCTCCAGCAAGGAAACCGCCGACTATCTGCTGGACGTCAACAGCGTCTACGCGCGACGAATTCAAGACACTCAAGGTGGCTTCATGAGCAAGATCGTCGCCGATGGCACGTTCCTCGCCAGTGTCGATTTCAGTTATCAGGTCAAGGTGAAGAAGGCCGGTACCGAGGTATTGCACTTTGCTCAGGCTCGCGAAGGGCTGATGCCGGGCGGCGCGATCGGGCAACTTCAGAACATGAGAAGCATGATGGGTGCTCTGACCAACCGAGGTAACTCCGAGGTCGAACGCTTTTACACCGGCAACTTGAGCGGCTTTATTGCCGACGACCTGCGGGCCATTCCGTCCCGCTAGTCCTGCCCGCGGCGCTTTGCTGGCCCGCGTACTAAAAAAACTCGTGGTCGTTAACCCGAACCACGAGTGCCTCCCGTCTGACCCTGTGAACGGATCATTCATTCACGAGGTTCAGCCCATGTCCCGTCCTCCTTCATTTCTACGTCCTGCTGCTCAGGGCTTTGCCGTGACCTTGCTGGTGGCATTGGCCGGTTGTGGGTTGTCTTCGTCCCGGGAGGCTGCCAAGCCGGCCGAACCGGCGCCTGCGTCCCCCGGCCCCGTGCGGCAAAGCGAAGTCGCTTTCGTGCACCAGCCTTTGGTCAAGCGCATGGCGGCCCCGGCTTCGATGCCTTCGCCCAGGGTGCGCAGCGATGCTATCGCGGGGGATTACCGCGCCGAGCCCCGCGAGCAGTATGAAAAACTGCCGGACAACCCCATTCATAGCGTTGCCCAAACGCCGGTCTCGACCTTCAGCGCGGATGTCGACACCGGCAGCTACGCCAATGTGCGACGTTTGCTCAATCAAGGTAGCCTGCCGCCCGAAGGCGCCGTGCGACTGGAGGAAATGGTCAACTATTTCCCTTACGACTATGCCTTGCCCACTGACGGTTCTCCCTTTGGCGTGACCACTGAAGTGGCCCCGTCGCCCTGGAACCCTCACACCCGCCTGTTGCGCATTGGCATCAAGGCGAGCGATCGCGCCGTGGCGGATCTGGCGCCGGCCAACCTGGTCTTTCTGGTGGACGTTTCCGGTTCCATGGCCCGGCGCGAAGGCCTGCCGCTGGTCAAAAGCACCCTGAAACTGCTGGTGGATCAGTTGCGCGAGCAGGACCGGGTGTCTCTGGTGGTGTACGCCGGCGAATCCCGGGTGGTGCTTAAGCCGACCTCGGGCCGGGACAAGGTCAAGATCCGCAACGCCATCGATCAGTTGGACGCCGGCGGTTCCACCGCCGGTGCGTCGGGTATCGAGCTGGCCTATCAGATGGCTCAGGAAAGCTTTATCGACAAAGGCATCAATCGCATCCTGCTGGCCACCGATGGCGACTTCAACGTGGGGATCAGTGACTTCGAAAGCCTCAAGCAAATGGCGGTGGACCGGCGTAAAAGCGGCGTATCCCTGACCACGCTGGGCTTCGGTGTGGATAACTACAACGAACACCTGATGGAGCAACTGGCCGACGCCGGTGACGGCAACTACGCCTACATCGACAACCTGCTTGAAGCGCGCAAGGTCTTGGTGGACCAGCTCAGTTCAACCCTGGCAGTGGTGGCGCGGGATGTGAAACTGCAGGTGGAATTCAACCCCGCCCAGGTCAGTGAGTATCGGCTGTTGGGTTATGAGAACCGCGCGCTCAAGCGTGAAGATTTCAACAACGACAAGGTTGATGCGGGCGAAATCGGCGCTGGGCACACGGTGACCGCGTTGTATGAAATTGTTCCGGTGGGTGAGCAGGGCTGGTTGGAACCGTTGCGGTATGCGAGCCCCCCCACGCTGGCCGGCAAGGCAGGGGAACTGGCGATGCTGCGCGTGCGCTACAAGCCCGCTGAAGGCGGGAGCAGCCGTTTGATCGAGCACCCTGTCGCCAGCACGCGAAAAAATGACAAGGCCAGCGATGACTTGCGCTTCTCGGCTGCTGTGGCCGCCTTCGCCCAACAGCTCAAGGGGGATGGCCGCTACACTGGGACCATGAGCTTGAAGGACACCGCGCAATTGGCCCGTTCCGCCCGGGGTGATGATCCGTTTGGGCTGCGCTCGGAGTTCGTGCAGTTGGTGGAGCTTGCGCAGAGCCTTGAACGCTGATCCTGACCTCGAGGATCAAATGTGGGAGCGAGCAGGCTCGCTCCCACAGTATTCGCTTGTCCGCTGCCAGAACTGTGTTGACCGCAAAGGAGTTCGTCACTCACATGCCCGCTCCGCTTGATTGTCCCAGCGACGAATCGCTGCTGGCCCGTTACCGTGATGGCGACGGGGCTTGTTTCGAAGCCCTGTACGCCCGCCATCGCCAAGGGCTTTACCGTTTTCTCGTGTCCTTGAGCAACAAAACTGAACTGGCCGAGGAAATCTTTCAGGACACCTGGCTCAGCCTGATCCGCAGCTCTACCCAGCCACAAGGGCGGGCGAGTTTTCGTACCTGGTTGTTCCAGATTGCCCGCAACCGCTTGATCGATCACTGGCGCAAACACGGTGTCCGCAACCCGCTGCACGACAGTTACGACGAGCAGGTTCATGTCCAGCCCGACGACACCAGCAACCCCGAACAGCAGTTGAGCCTGAGTCGCGATCAGGTTCGCCTGGACGCCGCGTTGCAGGCCTTGCCCGAGGACCAGCGGGAGGTTTTCCTGTTGCGCCTGCACGGCGATCTGGAGCTGCCGCAGATCGCCGCCCTGACCGGCGCCCCGCTGGAAACGGTCAAAAGCCGCTTGCGTTACGCCCAGCAGAAATTGCATCGACTGCTGGCCGAGGAGGTACCTGCATGATTGATTCCAAACAGACCCCGGGTTCCGACGACGAAAGGCTCATCGAGCATTTTCGCCAACACGCCAGCGGCGAACCGCCCGCGTCCCTGGATGCCTTCATCCTGGCCGCCGCCCGTCGCGAAGCCCCGACGCCCGCGCCGAGCGTGTGGAAACGCTGGCTGCAGGCCTGCCAACGGCCACGCTGGCAGGTGGCATTTGCCACGCTCGCCGGTGTCGCGTTGATGATCGGCCTGGTGCTGCGCTCGCCAGTGCCCCAAGGCGACTTGTCCTCGCCAGCGCCGATGGAGTTTTCCGCCAATCAGCAGGAGCCCGTCGCCGCTGCACCGCCGACCGCCATGCCTGCTCCCGCGCCGATAGCCCGGCTGGCGCCCCAAGGCGAGAGGGCCCGCGCTCAGGCAAGCACTGACCAGGTTCTTGCGGATAAGCCCGCGGCGAGAATGAGCAAAAGCGCGCCCGTGGCACTGCCGTCGCTGGAGCAGGAACTGCTGGAAATCCTGCGCTTGCGTCAGGCAGGGGATACCAAGGCGGCTGATGAGAAGCTGCTTGCGCTGCATAAGCGCTTTCCCGAGGAGGATTTGCCGGCGCGGTTGGAGGTGTTGCAAAAGCGTTGAGTAAAAAACGAGATTCGCCCCGTCGATTTTTGATCACTGGCCTGGACGGTGCCTAGAAAGTCGGGGCGATTCACAACCCTACAACGCCTTAACCACACCTGCGCCCTGCAAGCATTCGATAACACCCGCCACGGCAGTCGAGTGGACCCGATCACCTGCGGCGCTGAATGTGTCATGGCGTGCCATAGCGATCAGGGACGAAGTTCCGTGATCATGACGATTGATAATTTTTTCTTTTGCTCATGATCAGAACATATAGTTTTTTATGAGGCTTGTTGCTGGATACGATGATCCCACTCACCAATGAACCGGCGCCGTACCGGCGAACGCGGTAGGCGGGCATGGCGTGGCGGTCCGCCACTTCATCAATAATCTGTTTGCCAGGTAGACGCGAAAGGAGCGAACTCATGCAAACACTCAAGGTTGCCATCGCTGGTTTCGGCGGCGTGGGGCGTGCCACAGCCGACCTGCTGCTGGCCCGGCGTGAGCGCTATCGCCAGGTTTACGGCGTGGACGTTCGCCTGGTGGCGGTGTGCGGATCACGTGCAGGCCTGGCTGACGCGAACGGCCTGCAAGCGAACCAGTTGGATGCCCTGCAGGCTGGTCTGTCAGGACCGGATTTCGTGATGGCGAGCGGCGCAGACGTTCTTATCGAGGCCGGGCCGAGCGATTTTCGCAGCGGCGGGCCGGGTCTTGCCTACCTTCGTACGGCGCTGGCGGCCGGCCAGGACTGCATCGTGATATCGAAGGGCGCCCTGGTCCATAGCGGGCGACAATTGCGCGAACTCGCGCAGGCCTCGGGGGCGATGCTCAAACTCAGTGGCGCGGCGGCCGCCGCCCTGCCGACACTCGACCTGCTCGACCATAGCCTGGCCGGCTGCAAGGTGCTCGCCGTCGAGGGCATCCTCAACGCCACCACCAACTACCTGCTTGACGCCATGAGCACGCAGGGCCTTGGCTTCGATGCGGCGTTGCGTGAAGCGCAGGCAGGAGGCTTCGCCGAAGCTGACCCGCGCAACGACACGCAAGGCTGGGATACCGCCTGCAAGCTCCTGCTGCTCGCCAACTTCGGTCTTGGTGCCGATCTGACGATGGACGACCTGGTGGTCGAAGGCATTCAGTCGGTCACGGCAGAGCGCATCGAGGCCTGGCGCGCGAAGGGGCTCGTTCCCAAGCTGGTCGGCAGCCTCACCCGCGCCGACGGTGCGATCCGCGCCAGCGTCGGCATCAAGACCTATCCGCTGTCCGACCCGTTCGCCCTCGTAAGCGGGAAGAACAAGGCGATCCGTATTAGCAGCGACGCGATGGGTGAGACGCTGGCGATCGGCTGCGGTGTGGAGCCGATCGCCACCGCAGCGGCCGCCCTGAAGGACCTCGAACACATTCTCATGGCCAGGGCCGCGCGGTCCTCCTTTGTTTCGGAATGCTCATCATGACCCTGCGTACCTTGCAAGCCATCCGCCATGTCGGTTTCGAAGACCTTGGCAGTTTTGAGGCGCCCCTGCGCAAAGCCGGCTACACCATCGAGTACGTCGAAGCGGCAGAGCGCGACCTCGGCCAGCTCGACCCGCTTGATGCCGACCTTCTGGTGGTCCTTGGTGGCCCTATTGGCGTCTACGATCACGCCAGCTATCCGCTCCTCACCGACGAGCTAGAGCTATTGCGAGCACGCCTGGCGGCTGACCGACCGACGCTCGGTATCTGCCTCGGTGCGCAGTTGATGGCGGCAGCTCTCGGTGCGCGCGTCTATCCTGGGCCGGCCAAGGAAATCGGCTGGTCGGCCCTCGACCTGACGCCCGCCCTTGAACATCAGCCCCTCGCCGCACTGCGCAACGTGCCCGTTCTGCACTGGCATGGCGACACCTTCGACCTGCCGCAAGGCTGTAGCCTGCTTGCGTCCACCCCGCTCTGTCGCAGTCAGGCGTTCTCTCGCGGGCCCAACGTCCTCGGTCTGCAGTTTCATCCCGAAGTCAGGGGCGCACGATTCGAGCATTGGTTACTGGGGCATGCCAGTGAGCTGGCCACGTCAGGTATCGACCCCGTTGCCTTGCGTCGCGATGCAAAGCGCTATGCAAACGATCTCGAGAAAGCCGGGGCCGTCTTGCTGGACCAATGGTTGGCAGGCATAGATCAATAGTGGCCGACGCACGTGAATGCTGACCATCCCTGTAAAAGCAATCCATTGACCGCATAAATGTTCCAGAACCGTAAGCCTGTCCAATTTTCAGGCGGCCACTCTGGAGATAGTAGCGATGCCTTTCAGAAGGATTGAGGGACTGAGGGCCTACTCAAAACGGGCCTCTCTCTAAGACGTCGCCATGGTTGCAGCCCTGTGCTGAAGCCATGGCGATCATCAGCATTCACGCGCGACACACATCAGGTGATCGAAATGACCAATCCAAAACTCGAAGTGCTGACACCCAGCAATTGCCAAGTGATTTTCATCGATCAACAGCCGCAAATGGCATTTGGTGTACAAAGCATTGATCGGCAGACATTGAAGAACAACACCGTGGGCCTGGCCAAGGCCGCGAAGATTTTCTCGATTCCAACCATCATCACCACGGTCGAAACAGAAAGCTTTTCGGGCCATACCTATCCGGAATTGCTGGCTGTTTTCCCTGAAGCACCGATCCTTGAGCGTACCTCGATGAACTCCTGGGACGACCAGAAAGTCCGCGATGCGCTGAAAAAAAATGGCCGTAACAAAGTGATCGTCTCGGGCTTATGGACCGAAGTCTGCAATACCACCTTCGCGCTGTCAGCGATGCATGATGCCGGCTATGAAATTTATATGGTGGCCGACGCCTCGGGTGGCACCAGCCAAGCTGCGCATGATTACTCCATGCAACGCATGATTCAGGCTGGCGTTGTCCCGGTTACCTGGCAGCAAGTGCTGCTGGAGTGGCAGCGTGACTGGAAGAACCGCGACACCTACGACGCCGTCATGTCATTGGTCAAAGAGCATTCTGGTGCATATGGAATGGGCGTCGACTACGCCTACACCATGGTGCACAAGGCGCCAGAGCGCGTCACACACGGGCCGACGCTGGAACCTGTCGCGGCGAATATCTGACCGCTGCCGGGTCGACCCAGCAGGTCGACCCGACTGCAAATCAATGGACTCCGGTAGCGGGTACACCCTGGGTATACGCCGTTCTTTGCTCTGCGCAGTACTGCCTCTGAAGCCTCCTACTAAACCCTGCTTGATCCCTGGCTCACACAGCAGCAGTGCCGTCCCAAAACCACACATTCATACAATTTCCGCGCCGAGTCCTGCGCAAACATAACCCGCAACGTTGGTCATCCAGGTTCCTGCCGTACGCGGCATTGCCTGGTTATCCCGTTATCCCGTCAGTGCGGTGGTGGACATGCTGAGTATCGTGCTGCTGGTGGTTTATTTGTTCATGCCAATGATGCCCCGGTGGTTAGCTGCCTGGCTCAACCCACAACGTCGCGAGGAATGATCATGAGTGAGGATCCGTCAGACAAAAGCCGTCGCCAGTTTCTCGCTACCAGCTCAGTTCTCGGGGCCGCGGGAGCACTCTGGTCTGCCCTGCCTTTTGCCGGCTCCGCCGGCACCTCTTTCGCCAACTCCCCGGGAGGTTCCATGAAAGCCGATTTGATCCTTTATAACGGCCGCCTGCACACCGTGGATCGGGAAAAGCCACACGCTACAGCTGTCGCCATCAAGGACGGAAAATTCATTGCCGTGGGCAGCGACGTAGAGGTCATGGCGGTCCGCGCAGAGGCGACACAAGTTATAGATCTGCAAAAGCGCACGGTGATACCAGGTCTCAATGACTCGCACCTGCACCTGATTCGTGGTGGTCTGAACTACAACCTGGAACTGCGCTGGGAGGGTGTCCCATCTCTCGCCGACGCGTTACGGATGCTCAAAGAGCAGGCCGATCGCACACCTGCTCCGCAATGGGTGCGGGTGGTGGGCGGCTGGAATGAATTCCAGTTCGCCGAGCGCCGCCTACCGACCCTGGAGGAATTGAACAAGGCCGCACCCGATACGCCGGTATTCGTCCTGCACCTTTATGACCGCGCCCTCCTCAATCGGGCGGCACTGCGCGTTGTCGGCTATACCCGCGATACGCCGAACCCGCCGGGCGGAGAAATTGTCCGCGACAGCAATGGCGAACCCACCGGCATGCTGGTGGCAAAACCCAACGCGATGATTCTCTACTCGACCCTGGCCAAGGGACCAACGCTGCCGCTGGAATACCAGGTCAACTCGACACGCCAGTTTATGCGCGAACTCAACCGCCTTGGCGTGACCAGTGCCATCGATGCTGGCGGTGGTTTCCAGAACTATCCCGACGACTACGAGGTGGTCCGCGAGCTGGCCAAGCACAACCAGTTGAGTGTGCGCATCGCCTACAACCTGTTCACCCAGAAGCCCAAGGAAGAGCTGACCGACTTCAAGAACTGGAGCGGCATGGTCAAGCCTGGCGATGGCGATGACTTCTTCAGGCACAACGGGGCCGGCGAAATGCTGGTGTTCTCTGCCGCAGATTTCGAAGACTTCCTCGAACCTCGCCCAGACCTTGCACCGACTATGGAGCAGGACCTGGAGCCCGTGGTCCGTCACTTGGTGGAGCAGCGCTGGCCGTTCCGGCTGCACGCGACCTACGATGAATCCATTTCGCGGATGCTCGATGTGTTCGAGCGGGTCGATCGCGACATTCCCTTCAACGGCCTGCCATGGTTCTTCGATCACGCTGAAACCATCAGCCCGAAGAATATCGAGCGGGTACGCGCCCTTGGCGGTGGCATTGCCATTCAGGACCGCATGGCCTTCCAAGGCGAGTATTTCGTCGACCGTTACGGCAGCAAGGCCGCCGAGCAGACCCCGCCCATTCAACGCATGCTGGCCGAAGGCGTACCCGTGGGTGCGGGAACCGATGCAACCCGCGTCTCCAGCTACAATCCCTGGACCTCGCTTTATTGGCTGGTCAGCGGCCGAACCGTTGGCGGGCTGGAGCTTTACCCCAACGGCCTTTCACGTGACACCGCACTGCAGCTCTTTACCCATGGCAGTGCCTGGTTCTCGTCAGAGCAAGGCAAGAAGGGCCAGATCAAGGTCGGGCAACTGGCCGATCTCACGGCCCTGTCGGCGGACTTCTTCAGTGTCGAGGAGGAGGCGATCAAGTGGATCGAATCCGTGCTGACCATCGTCGACGGCAAAGTGGTCTATGGTGCCGCGGAGTTCGACCAGCTGTCGCCCCCCAGCCTTCCGGTCATGCCGGACTGGTCACCGGTTGCCAAGGTACCCGGCCACTGGCGTCCCGCTTCACCGCTGCTGACTCAGGTGCATCAATGCTCAGGCCCTTGCGCGGTGCATGCGCACAGCCATGACAAGGTGCGCCGGTCATCCGTACCCATCAGTGACTACCAAGGCTTCTGGGGCGCCTTCGGCTGCTCCTGCTTCGCTTTCTGATCATGGAGACGGCTATCGAAAAGCGTTCCCCCTGGAGCGCGCTGCGCCATAGCACTTTCCGCTGGCTATGGCTGGCCAGCATCGCCTCCAACATCGGCACCTGGATGCACGAGGTAGGGGCCGGCTGGTTGATGACGACGCTGTCAGCCAGCCCCATGCACGTTGCCTTGGTGCAGGTTGCAGGCTCCGCGCCGATGTTCTTTCTTGCTCTTCCCGCCGGTGCCATGGCCGACATCGTCGACAAGCGTCGCTACCTGCTCAAGGTGCAAGTGTGGATGGCCGTGGTGGCGATGCTCCTGGCTCTGCTCACGCTCAACGGCATGATGACCGTCTCGCTGCTGCTGCTCCTCACCCTGGGCATGGGCGCGGGAACGGCGCTGATGATGCCGGCCTGGTCAGCGTTGACGCCCGAACTGGTCGACAAGCGCGACCTTGGTTCGGCCATCGCCCTGTCCAGCCTCGGCATCAACGTCGCCCGGGCCATCGGGCCGGCGGTTGCCGGGGTGTTGGTCAGCCTCACCGGCCCCTGGGCCACTTTCGCGCTGAACGCCGTGTCGTTCTTCGCGGTGATGGCGGTGCTGTACACCTGGAAACGCGAACAGGCACCTGCGCTGTTCCCGGCGGAACGGCTGCTCGGGGCCATGCGCGCAGGCTGGCGTTACAGCCGCAGCTCCCAGCCGTTGCAAGCGGTGCTGGTGCGGTCGGCGGCATTCTTCGTCGGCGCCAGTGCTGGCATGTCGCTGCTGCCGTTGATCGTGCGCGGTGAGCTGAACGGCAGCGCCAGCGATTTCGGCCTGCTGCTCGGCAGCGTCGGCATCGGTGCAGTGCTCGGCGCGACTTTACTGCCGCGCATCCGTGATGCGGTGAAACCCGATCACCTGGTAGCCGGCTCCAGCCTGCTCTACGCCTTGGTGCTTGCCGCCCTGGCCGGGGTGCGCAACTTGTACTGGCTGATACCGGTGATGATGATCAGTGGCGCGGCCTGGATCGCCGTGCTGTCGAGCCTGCAAATGGCGGCACAGACCTCCGTACCCAACTGGGTCCGGGCGCGGGCGTTGTCGGTATACATCCTGGTGTTCTTTGGCAGCATGGCGGCCGGTGGCGCGCTTTGGGGCTTGGTCGCCAGTCACCTGTCGATCAGCCTCACCCTGCTGATCGCTGGCGGGCTCCTGCTGGCGGGCATCGTGCTGACCCTGCGCTTCCACCTGCCGGTGACCGAAGCCGAAGACTTGGCACCGTCCCTGCACTGGCCTGCTCCTATTCTGAGCGAGGAACAGGATCAGGAGCGCGGACCGGTCATGGTCACCCTTGAGTACCAGATTGATCCGCCGCAAGCGGAACAGTTTCTCGTTGCCATGAAGGATGTACGCCGCATGCGAATGCGCAATGGTGCCTTTTCCTGGGGACTGGTCCAGGACAGTGAGCATCCGCAACGTTGGCTGGAATTCTTCTTTGATGAGTCCTGGCTCGAACATATGCGCCATCACGGCCGGGTGACCCGCGCTGAACAACGCACCGAGGCTGCGGCTCGCCAGTTCCAGGTTGCCGGGGTGGCCATACGCATTCACCACTACCTGGCACCCACTAAGTCCCACACCTGAGCGCATGGGATCAGGGATGAATACAACCGTACTGTTCATACATGGCGAATGGCTGTCTGCCGCCGCCTGGGATCATTTCTCCAGCCGCTATCGGGCATGTGGCTACGCCTGCGTTGCACCCCCCTGGCCCTTATCGGAGGGCCCGCCAGAGAGGCTGCGCGAGGCGCCACATACCGACTTCTCAAGGCTTGGGATCACACAAATAATTGAGCACTATGCAGCGCTGATTCGGCGCATGCCTCAGCCCCCCTTGTTGATTGGCCACTCGCTGGGTGGCCTGCTCGTACAAATACTTTTGGATCGTGGTCTTGGCTGTGCCGGGATATCGATCACCGCGATGCCCCCTCGTGGGTTAATGCCTCGCTTGAGCATCCTCTACAAGGCGATCCCCATGCGCATGGCGTGGGGCAGTTGGAAGCGAGTGATGTATTTCCCGCTACGAGAGTTTGCCCAACCATTGACTCGGGTTTTGGCGATCCAGGACCTTTCTCTGCTACATGCAAGCCATATCGTGCCCGCACCGGGGCGGGTGTTCTTTGAAGCGGCTTTCGGTATTGGCACATATGTCGACTTCGCCAATGACCACAGAGCACCGCTGCTGTTGATCGCCGCCGAGAACGATCACAGCATACGGCCATGCCTGGTGACGTCGAACTATCGGCAATACAATCGCTCGGCGGCCAGTACCTCGTTCAAATGCTTTGCCGGGCACAGCCACTGGCTCATCGCCGAACCCGGTTGGGAGCAAATAGCTGACTACACCATTGAATGGGCGCAAACTCAACTGGGTCGCTTTTGATTAATTTCAGGTTCACGCGGTGATTAGCGTATCGGGCTTTTCCCCAGCCAAACAGCAGAAGCCAACCCCAGGAAATCGCTGGCGCACCTGCACGGCGCTGGCAATCTATATGCTGTTGATTGGCCTGCAATGGTTCAGTCCGACCGTCACGGCCGCCGACTACTTACTGGACAAGCTGGAGCACCACCGCTGGACCGTCGCTGATGAAGGCCCCAATCAGGTCGGGGCCTTGGCTCAGACCCGAGACGGTTATCTCTGGCTTGGAACCAACGATTCGCTCTATCGCTTTGATGGCCTGGACTTCGCGCGATACATCCCGCCAGACGGCAAGCCGCTGGGCATCATTTCCGTACTCAAGGCGGAGGATGAAGGCTTGTGGGCCGGCCTGCGTGCAGGCGGCGTTAGCCTGATCACCGACACAGGCATCACCCGTTACCCAGTCAGTGGTGGGTTGCCTGGCGGGGTGATCTATAGCATCGCCAAGGATCGCAATGGCGCAGTCTGGATCGCCGCCAACGATGGTTTGGCGCGTTTTGACGGTAACGCGTGGCAACGTATCGGTACCGAATGGAACTTTCCGGGGCGAAATGCCCGTGCTGTGCTCGTCGACCGTGATGGCACGCTATGGGCAGCCAATGAAGATCGACTTTTCTACCTGCCGTCAGGTGCCAAAGCGTTTATCGATGCAGGCATTGCGGTGGGTTGGGTGAGTCATATGGCTCAGGCTCCAGATGGGGCCATCTGGATGGCAGAGCGGTATGGCGGTTCACTGCGCCGAATCGTGCCAAACGAAGGGGATGCGGCTACCCAGGTGACCGTCATCGATGGTGCCAATGGTTTGTTATTCGACAGCACGGGGGCGCTATGGGTGGGCACCAGCGGTAAAGGCGTTCGCTATGTACACGCCTCTGCCAGCCTCAGTGCTCTATCGATAACTGACGTACGCAGTCACCAGGAAGCGTTCATGGCCAAGGATGGCTTGAGTGCAGATATCGTTCTCCCATTACTCGAAGATGTCGACGGCAATATTTGGGTGGGCACCAGTGCCGGGCTAGACCGTTTTCGGCCAAGCGCTCTGGTCTCGGCCGCATTTCCACACAACGCCCAGAATTTGGCATTGGTTGCCGGTGCGGCAGGCAGTGTCTGGGCAGGTACCAGCAACCTACCGGCAATGCGCCTGAGCAGTACCGGATTGGCCACTCTGGATATACCGGCACCGATCAGTAATGCCTTCAGTGATGTTAACGGTGATATCTGGATGGCTGGCAGCAGGGGTATCTGGCGTGCGCAAGGCGACAAAATCGAACGAGTTGCGTCATTGCCGACCCAGGATGGGCTTGACTCAGCCGTCCGTGCGATGACGCTCGATCAGGCGGGCAACCTGTGGGTTTCGATCAACCGCAAGGGGCTGTTCGTTCTTCGAAGCGGGCGTTGGTCAATGGTTGCGCCGCCGAATGCTGACCCAAGCCAGTTAATGCCTGTCACCGCTACCACCGATCCGCTTGGCAGACTCTGGTTCGGCTACCGCAATAATCTGATTGTGACCCACGACGACAAGGTCCAACGACACTGGGGAGCAGACGAAGGCTTAAAGGTGGGTCATGTCACGGCGATGCTGCATCAGGGCCGCCTCACCTGGGTGGGTGGCCAGCGTGGAGTGGCCTTCTTCGATGGTGAGCGCTTCCACAGCCTTCACCTACCGGACAATGGGCTGTTCGACAATATCTACGCGATTCTAGCCGTACCTCCCAGAGAACCAGAAGGTGAGGGGAGCTATGATCTCTGGCTCCATGGCAAAGCCGGGGTTTATCAGTTGACCGCTCGTGAGGTAAAGCGCGCCATCGCTGACCCGCAATACCCGATACGTTACCGAAGCTATGAGGTGATTGGTGGCCTGGCCAATGACCCGCACCAAGTACTCCCATTACCCACTGCAGTGCGTAGTACGGATGGACGTTTATGGTTCAGCACCAGTAAGGGCGTGACCTGGATTGATCCGACTCGCTATGTGCAGAGTAAAGCGGCCCCCAAGGTAGTCATCCAATCACTCAATGTCGATGGTAAGGAGCCCCGGCCAAGTGAGTTGTCACAACTGGGCGCAGAGCCACAGAGAATCGAAATCTCTTATGCCGCGCTGAGTCTCTCAGGCATGCAAGGTTTGCACTTTCGCTATCTGTTAGAGGGGTTCGACACCGACTGGCAGCAGGCGGGTTCAAAACGCAGTGCCATCTATACGGGGCTCGGTCCTGGGGATTATCGGTTCCGCGTATTAGCGTCCAATCAGGATGGAATACTGAGCACCGAGGAGGCCGTGCTCAGCTTCAGTATTCGACCCGTTTTCTACCGCACCCCACTGTTTATAATGTTGAGCGGTCTAACAGTGGCGAGTATTTTGTGGATGCTGCATCGGTTCAATGTTCGCCGTTCAGCCCAGCATCTGCGTGACCGTCTTGAGGAACGCCATGCCGAGCGCGAGCGAATCGCCCGTGAACTGCATGACACCCTGCTCCAGGGTGTGCAGGGCCTTATGTTGAGTTTCCAGGCGGCCACTGAGCAAATCCCCAGTACTCATCCAGCACGATGCAAAATGGAGAGAGCGCTAGACCGTGCAGATCAGGTTTTGGTGGAGGCACGAGAGCGGGTGAGTAACCTGCGCGATCTGAACGAGCCAGCTCTGAATCTGATCGATGCATTTGCCGCTGTCACGAGTGAGCTGCAGTTGGAAGGCAGTACGCGCTTTACCCTGAACAGCCACGGCACGCCACTGCCGCTGCACCCTATAGTCGGAGAAGAAAGCTACCGGATAGGCTGTGAAGCGATCATGAACGCCTTTCGGCATGCCAATGCGCAGAACGTGGACATCCGGATCGTCTACACCCGGCACGCATTTCAGCTAAGCGTTGGCGATAATGGTAGCGGCATCGACCCACAGTATCTGCCGCCCAATATCCGCCCCGATCACTGGGGCTTACACGGCATGCTGGAGCGGGCCCAAAAAATAGGCGGCCGGCTGTCTATTCAAAGAGGGGCCCACAATGGCACTGAAATTCAACTGACTGTACCCGCATCAACGGCCTACCGACGTATCCCGCGACGTCGCAGCCAGTGGCTACGTGCATTGACTCAATTGAGGCCCTAAGCGTGCATCCGGAGAATGAACAGATACGCGTGCTGGTCGTCGACGACCACCCTCTGCTGCGCGAGGGTATAGCGGCCGTCCTTGAAGCCCAATCAGACATAGTGCTGGTCGGCGAGGCGACCAATGGCTGCGAAGCGCTTCAGCTATTTCGCTCGCTGCGCCCGGACGTCACCCTGATGGATCTACAAATGCCCGAGATGGATGGTATCGAGGCGATTCATGCCATTTGCGCCGAGTTTCCTGGCGCGCGCATTGCCATCCTGACCACCTATCGGGGTGATGTACGGGCATTGCATGCAATCAAGGCGGGGGCGCTCGGCTACTTATTGAAAAGTAGTCTGCGCAAGGAATTGCTGGATGCCATCCGCTCCATTGCTGCCGGCAAGCGCCATATCCCGGCAGAGATAGCGGTTGAGCTGGCTGATCACTTAAGCCGTGGCTCCCTGACCGCTCGTGAAATCCAGGTCCTGCAATGTGTCGCCATGGGTAAGCCCAACAAGCAAATCGCGACGGAACTCATGATCGCGGAGGACACCATCAAGGGGCATTTAAGAAGCATCATGGACAAGTTGGGTGCCAGCAATCGCACCCATGCGGTCACCCTCGGCATTCAGCGCGGCATCATCACTGTCTAATACCCCACTTTTGAGGGGGGCGCGCGCCCCCCATTGTTGTCTTATGCGCGATCAGCGCACGGCCTAGCATGGCGTCGGACACAAAAGATCCACAGTGGAGCACCGCCATGCGTGCCACCTTGCATGCCGTTACCCCGGCAACCGCAGTAGACAGCCAGACTCAGCGCTGTATTTCCGACGAAACGTATGATGGCGTCATGCAATTGCTTAGCGAGGCTCAAGCGCACCTGAGCATCGATCGTGACTCAGCTTGTCTATGCCTGACCCGTGCCCTGGTCATGATGCAAAAGAGCGATAGCCCGTTAAAAAGCCGCCACGGCTGCCTATCCAGTTGGCAAACTAAACGTGTGGTTGACTACATCGACACTAACCTCGACTCATCAATACGCACAAGTCAGATGGCTGCGGTTCTAAGCCTGAGCGTCAGCTACTTCTCGCATGCTTTCAAAAATACTTTTGGTGTAACGCCGCTGGTTTACGTCGCACGTCGGCGCATCGAATCTGCTCGACAGATCATGCTCACGACCGACTCCTCGCTGACCGACATCGCCCACAGCCACGGATTCTGTGACCAATCTCATTTCATCCGGACCTTCCGCCGCCAGATCGGGGTTACACCTCAGGCCTGGCGACGGTTGTGCGATGCAGGGTTATACGAGGAACAGACCCGTTCCGCCCCCATAACATTGGCCACTTCTAGACAATCAGTGTGCAGCGCTATCGCCGCCGGACATCGAAGCTCAGGGGCTTGCGCCGGCACTCATCCAAACCGCTGAATTCGATGTGTTGTGTGATATAGGCGAAGCATATGCACGCCACCTGGACACCGCCGTGACGATTACTATTTCGCGCTACAACGATAAGACTCACGACTGCGGGATGCTCAATCCACCGGCACATCTACCCGCGATGCACACAGCCATGCGCCAGACTGGTCTTGAGTTGAAGCAGTACTTGGACAAGCAGATGGCAGCTCGATACGGCTGCTCCACTTCATGCGACACAGCTTGATAGTGATCACAGCTAACTTGCTGAAGTTTGCAACGATAGCCCTTATAAAAGCCATTAGTGCCCACCAACGCTCAGCAGATAAGGGCAGTGGTCAAAGTCGTGTCGATACATTCCGGTGCCAATTTAGAGGGGCACAGAATGGACACATTTTGGACACATGAAAAACGAAAGGGCTTAGGTTTTATATGGTGCACCAGACGGGTCCGAACCCACGACCCCTGCCTTCGGAGTCCTAAAAGTCGACCTAGTTGGAGCTGCCGAAGGCTGCGATTTTTTGATATTTCGCTTGAGACTCAAGTGTCTGCGCAAAGATCGCAGCCTCGCTTCGCTCGGCGGCTCCTACAGCCGAGCGGGGGGCAAGCTCCCCGACACAATGGCTTACGCAAGCCATAAATGAACGGGGCTACGATCCACGACCTAGACATTTGAAATGCTAGCGGGCCCAGAAGCTGATGGATCATTCGACCTTGAGCGCCCTTTCGTAGTCAGCTGAAAAGCTCGTCAAATCCGTACCCAAAACCAAACACAAATCCCGCAACTGAACCGTATCCAGCCTTCGCACCCCTCGCTCCACATCGCTCATGAATGACTGCGGTCTGCCCAGCGCTGTCGAACACTGTGCCTGAGTCAGCCCGGATTCGATGCGCATGCGCTTGAGTACCTGTAGAAAAACCTCGTGCTCGCGTCGATAAATAGCTTTGGTCATGGCTGCATCCATTGAGATTCGCTTTGCCACGCTATATCTGCTTTTCGGATATCCGAATTTCAGGTATTTTGGTTTGAATGACGGATGGGGCGGAGTCTCCAAGCTCTTTCGGGACGCCTGAAGCGCGCTTCATTCATTTATCGATTCATCTGACAAGGAGTCATGCTCATGTCGC
Source organism: Pseudomonas halotolerans (assembly GCF_039581215.1). NCBI lineage: Bacteria > Pseudomonadati > Pseudomonadota > Gammaproteobacteria > Pseudomonadales > Pseudomonadaceae > Pseudomonas > Pseudomonas halotolerans. The sequence goes on along the minus strand of NZ_JBCNTJ010000025.1, from coordinate 41,047 downwards.
ATTACATACCGTTGCAAACCAACAATCCCCACTGCCCTGTCCTACTGATCGACAGCCAGATGCCCACTGCAATGCTGATCGACAGTGCGCTCAGCCGCATCAAGGCCGGGACCGACCTTTTGGAAAGCATCACTTCGGTCACGATCAAGGGCATCGACGATGGGGATTTGTATCGATTTACCAACGCGGCGTATTTGCTGCTGCGAGAAGGTTCGGATTTGTTGGAAGTGGTGAGTCGGAGCGTCGATGGTGCTGGCAGGGTAGCGTTGTAGGCTGTTGAGCCGGGCACAGCGTTACAAATGCAGGCGTAGCAGGATCATTTGAGCGGAACTATACTCGCCAGTATGAAAAAGCTGATGCTCGAACTCGACGGAACCGACCCAGGCAAGCTCTCAATGGCTCGCTTGACGGATTATCTGTGTGAGCTCGCTGAGCTTTTCGGCTCGCAAGATAATGTTCATTTTGACTCTGTCACTGAAGGCTGTGTCTGCCTGAATACGTGGGTGGAGGATGAGAAGTATCCCCACGTCTTGAACCGAGTGCGGGAAGCCGCTCAGGGAATTGGCCCTAAGCGCGCACGAAAAGCTTACCTGCAGCTATCTGCACTGATGGAGCAAGATCGAGTGGATGGTGTCTTGCAAGCAGCGGATGCGAACATTCTTCAGTTTCCAAAGGCCAAGGCCGCTCCCCCCCCCATGGTTGTCATCAAGCAGGGTAGCGTCCAAGGTCGCTTGTATGTGGTAGGTGGGAAAGACGAGACCGTTCCTGTTCGGCTTGAGGGCGCTGGCGGCGAAACTCTTCTTTGTGAAGCCGATACAGCATTGGCTGAACAACTGGGCAAGCTGTTGTTCAAGTACGTCCGCGTCCATGGAAAAGGGGAGTGGGAAAGTCGGCCGCATGGTGGCTGGCGACTGCGAAAAATGTTCATTCAATCCTACGAGAAACTTGAAAAAACCTCCTTGCGTAGCGCGGTTACCCAGCTCAAAGAACTCGGTGGGATCACCTGGAGCGAGATGGATGATCCTCATGGAGCGATTCAGGACCTAAGGGGATGAGGTGCGTATAGTTCTCGATACCAACGTTCTCGTCCAAGCCTTGGGAAATGCAAAGGACGGTATCGTCTTGGTTGATCCCGCCACTGGTCACAATATTGACAGGCCGGGGGCTAGGGCTGAGGCCCTAATCGAATTAGTCGATTCAAGAGGCGGGACGGTGCTGATTCCAACACCTGCACTGGCTGAGTATCTGGTTGGCATTGATCGGAATTTTCATCAGAGCCACCTCGATGTCATAAACGGCTTCTCGTGTTTCGAGATCGTATCGTTTGATCAGATCGCTGCGGTCGAATGTGCCCGTATGGTCGATGACAGTGAACTGAAGGTGCTCGATCCGGCAGCAACGAAAGCCAAGTTACGCTTTGATCGCCAGATTATTGCTACTGCTCTTGCAACCAACGCGGATGAAGTGTGGACTCATGATGCGGGGCTTTATTCCAAGGCTCAGAAGTGCGGGCTTGTAGTGAAGTCATTAGGTGATGTTGAGCCAGCCCCTGAGCAACTTGAGGTCGATCTCGACCACTGAATACCTGCCAACGACGGGTTTCACGGGAAGGCCCCCTTTCCCTATTGCATTAGCAACACAGCCCCTGCCGGTTGATGCGCTTCGGTGCTGATACTGCTCAGGGTTTTTTATTGGCTGAGTTTTCCCCTTACAGGTCCTGAGGGGGCTTGCCACAAAAAAGCCCCAATCCGTGAGGACTGGGGCTTTTGATTCTGCAGATGGTGCACCAGGCGGGATTCGAACCCACGACCCCTGCCTTCGGAGGGCAGTACTCTATCCAGCTGAGCTACTGGTGCGACGCGGGCGCCATGATACTCATATGCAATGCGGGCGTCCATGCTGCTGATTTGCCGGTGTTTTCATAAGCATAGGCGTGCATCGGCTACGCTGATCAGAAAAAGCGGGCAAATTTGGCTTTTTCGTTCTTTTTTTCGAACAGCCTATTGTCCTTCACCCCCATCGGCCCTAGGATTCGTTTGAGATTTCAAACGCTCTTGTCTGGGTGCTGAACCGCACGTCTGTGCTTAATGTGCGTTATTTCTGTGCTTCAGCCCGGTGGATGATTTCCCTGACGGCAGCCCTTGAGGCGCCTTTCTACACATCTAATTCGCTCCGCGTGCGCGCGGTGCTGTTAAGGAAAGCCGACATGCAGCTTAAAGATCCCCAGTTGTTCCGCCAGCAAGCCTTTATCGATGGCGCTTGGGTTGATGCGGACAATGGTCAGACGATCAAGGTCAACAACCCAGCAACGGGCGAAATTCTGGGCACCGTGCCGAAAATGGGCGCTGCCGAAACCCGCCGGGCGATTGAAGCCGCCGACAAGGCGCTGCCGGCCTGGCGTGGGCTGACCGCCAAGGAGCGCGCCAACAAGCTGCGCCGTTGGTACGAATTGCTGATCGAAAACCAGGACGATCTCGGTCGCCTGATGACCCTGGAACAAGGCAAGCCGCTGGCCGAAGCCAAGGGCGAAATCGTCTACGCCGCTTCCTTCATCGAGTGGTTCGCCGAAGAAGCCAAGCGCATCTACGGTGATGTGATTCCCGGCCACCAGCCCGACAAGCGCCTGATCGTGATCAAGCAGCCGATCGGTGTGACTGCGGCGATTACCCCGTGGAACTTCCCGGCCGCGATGATCACCCGCAAGGCCGGTCCAGCCTTGGCTGCTGGCTGCACCATGGTCATCAAGCCGGCTTCCCAGACCCCGTTCTCGGCCCTGGCGCTGGTTGAGCTGGCCCACCGTGCCGGCATCCCGCAAGGCGTGCTGAGCGTGGTCACCGGCAGTGCCGGCGACATCGGCGGCGAGCTGACCAGCAACCCGATCGTGCGCAAGCTGTCGTTCACTGGCTCGACCGAGATCGGTCGCCAGTTGATGGCCGAATGTGCCAAGGACATCAAGAAAGTCTCCCTGGAACTGGGCGGCAACGCGCCGTTCATCGTGTTCGACGACGCAGACCTGGATAAGGCCGTCGAAGGCGCGATCATTTCCAAATACCGCAACAACGGTCAGACCTGCGTCTGCGCCAACCGTCTCTACATCCAGGATTCGGTGTACGACGCCTTCGCTGAAAAACTCAAAGTGGCAGTCGCCAAGCTCAAGATTGGCAATGGTCTGGAGGACGGCACTACTACCGGTCCGTTGATCGACGAGAAAGCGGTGGCCAAGGTGCAAGAGCACATCGCTGATGCGGTCAGCAAAGGCGCGACCGTGCTGGCTGGCGGCAAGGCCATGGAAGGCAACTTCTTCGAGCCGACGATCCTGACCAACGTACCGAAAAACGCCGCTGTGGCGAAGGAAGAAACCTTCGGCCCGTTGGCGCCGCTGTTTCGCTTCAAAGACGAAGCCGAAGTGATCGCGATGTCCAACGACACTGAGTTCGGTCTGGCCTCGTACTTCTATGCCCGCGACCTGGGCCGTGTGTTCCGCGTGGCCGAGGCTCTGGAATACGGCATGGTTGGCGTCAACACCGGTTTGATCTCCAACGAGGTCGCGCCGTTCGGCGGCATCAAGGCCTCGGGCCTGGGCCGTGAAGGCTCCAAGTACGGCATTGAGGATTACCTGGAAATCAAATACCTCTGCCTCGGTATCTGATCCTGCTGCAAGCGCAAAGGGCACGAGAGCGCTGTCCCTTTGCGCGTTTCACCCGTTCTGTTTCTTGTGGCCGGAACGCTGTGACAGTCGATCATCGCATGCTGTCGCAGTTGTCTCCCGTCCATGTACGCCTTGGCCCACGCCGCCCTGAGCTGCGAATGAGGACATATTTGATGAGCAACAAGACCAACGCTTCCCTGATGAAACGCCGCGAAGCCGCTGTACCGCGCGGCGTCGGCCAGATTCACCCGATTTTCGCCGAGTCGGCGAAGAACGCCACCGTTACCGACGTTGAAGGCCGTGAGTTCATCGACTTCGCGGGCGGCATCGCGGTGCTGAACACCGGCCACGTGCATCCGAAAATTATCGCTGCCGTGACCGAACAGTTGAACAAACTGACCCACACCTGCTTCCAGGTTCTGGCTTACGAGCCGTATGTGGAACTGTGCGAAAAAATCAACGCCAAGGTGCCCGGTGATTTCGCCAAGAAAACCCTGTTGGTCACCACCGGCTCGGAAGCGGTGGAGAACGCGGTGAAGATTGCCCGCGCCGCCACTGGCCGTGCCGGTGTGATCGCCTTCACCGGTGCCTACCACGGCCGCACCATGATGACCCTGGGCCTGACCGGTAAAGTCGTGCCGTATTCGGCCGGCATGGGCCTGATGCCCGGCGGCATCTTCCGCGCGTTGTACCCGAACGAACTGCACGGCGTGAGCATCGACGATTCCATCGCCAGCATCGAACGCATCTTCAAGAACGATGCCGAACCCCGTGACATTGCGGCAATCATCATCGAGCCGGTACAGGGCGAGGGTGGTTTCTACGTGGCGCCCAAGGAATTCATGAAGCGCCTGCGCGCCCTCTGTGATCAGCACGGCATTCTGCTGATCGCTGATGAAGTACAGACCGGTGCCGGTCGTACTGGCACCTTCTTCGCCATGGAGCAGATGGGCGTTGCTGCCGACCTGACCACCTTCGCCAAATCCATCGCCGGCGGTTTCCCGTTGGCCGGTGTGTGCGGCAAGGCCGAGTACATGGATGCCATCGCGCCGGGTGGCCTGGGCGGCACCTACGCTGGCAGCCCGATTGCCTGCGCTGCTGCGCTGGCGGTGATGGAGGTGTTTGAGGAAGAGCACCTGCTGGATCGCTGCAAAGCAGTGGGCGAGCGTCTGGTGACTGGCCTCAAGGCCATCCAGAAGAAATACCCGGTCATCGGCGAAGTGCGTGCCCTGGGTGCGATGATCGCCGTTGAATTGTTCGAAAATGGCGATACCCACAAGCCGAACGCGGCGGCCGTGGCTCAGGTTGTGGCCAAGGCCCGCGACAAGGGCTTGATCCTGCTGTCCTGCGGCACCTACGGCAACGTCCTGCGGGTGCTGGTACCGCTGACTTCGCCAGACGAGCAATTGGACAAAGGCTTGGCAATCATCGAAGAGTGCTTCTCCGAGCTCTGAGTTCCGGTTGTGCACTGATCCACAAAAAAACCCGCTTCGGCGGGTTTTTTCATGTCTGCGAGCATATCCCTCGGGTTTTGAACTGTCTGGAACGGCCGCCAAGGTCTAAGGTGCAAGTATGGCAAGGGAGTGTGCTGCATGACCGCTGTGGCGTTACCGGCTGTACCGCGTGTATTGATCGCCGAGGCTGATCCGGCGTCCCGTGAGCTGCTTGAACAGGTGTTGTCGGGTGTGCGCTGTGATGCCCGGGTGGATACGTGTGGCGAGGGCAAACAGGCGTTGGAGCTGCTGGCGAACAATCCCTATGACCTGGTGATCGCTGACTGGGAGTTGCCGGGTGTCGATGGCCTGACGATCCTGCGCGGCCTTCGCCAGCAGCATCGCACCCCGCCATTGCCGTTCATCCTGATGAGTCGGCGCAATGACAGCGCCAGTGTGCGTGAAGTCCTGCCACTGGCGCCGACGGCCTACCTGACCAAACCCTTGAACCGGGAAGACTTGACCCAGCGCTTGCAGGGCTTGCTGGTGGGTGGCGAAGAAACCTCCAATGAAGTGCCGGTCCTGGGGGCGGGATTGACCCTGGCAGCCTTCCTGGAGCGGCGGCGTGATATGTCCGAAGGTGCACCGCTGATGACCGACGTGCAGGTGGCGGTCAAGCGCAGCCTCAACCCCGCGGGCCTGGACTTGAAGCTATTTGAAGAGGCGCTGCGCACCGACCCGCAGATCACCGCGGTGCTGATCGCCGCAGCCAACAGTGCCGCCCAGCAGCAAGGGGGCGTTGCGGTGCAGACCGTGGCCCGAGCACTGCACCAGCTCGGTACCGGGCAGAGCATGAACCTGGTCCTTGGCCTGACCCTCAAGCGCTGCGCCCGGCTCAGCGTCCCGTGCCTGGCGGACTATGCCCAGCGTTACTGGGAATTGTCGCTGCACACCGCCGAGTACGCGCGAATATTGGCGCGGTTACTGGATCTGGAACCGGAACGCTGTTATTGCGCCGGGTTGTTGCATCGACTAGGGGACTTGGCGCTGCTGCGGTGCCTGGAAGAATGGGCGCAGGCGGGTGGCGAGCTGGATGAACTGGAGGAAGTAGGGAATTCGTTGGACAAGTACGGCGCCGGTTTCGGTTCGGCGCTGCGCACTCGCTGGCGTCTGCCGCTGGAGCTGCGCGAGCTGATCGCGGCGGCCTATAGCCTGGGTGGTGGGGTGTATTCCCGTGAGGCACTGGTGATGAACATGGCGGCGCAAATGGCCCATCTGACCGAGCATGAAGGGCTTGAAGAGCTGGCCCGTGGCCGCACGGCGCGTTTGCTGAAGATCGGATTGCCAGAGTTGATGCGTCTACGCAGAAAGTAAGACCGCCGACTGACCTCTGTGGGAGCGGGCTTGCTCGCGAAAACGGTGGTTCAGCTTGCCTCTCTCCTGAACATGACGCCCTCTTCGCGAGCAAGCCCGCTCCCACACTTGATCTCAGGTAAGGTCATTCACGCGGCAATGATGCGGTTCTTGCCCTGGCGCTTGGCTTCGTACATGGCCGCATCGGCGCGGGAGAACAGGGTGTCGAGGCTCTGATCTTCGGCGGTAAGGCTGGTCAAGCCTTGGCTGACGGTGATGCCGAAGTTTTTCTCCCCACTGCGGAAAGCCAGGCGCTGAATCTCGCGCTGCAGACGCTCGGCGACTTGCAGGGCCATGTCCGGGGCACAGCCAGGGAACACCGCGGCGAATTCTTCACCACCGATTCGTCCAAACAGATCACCGCGCCTGAGCACGGAGCGTCCGCTTTCGGCGATTTTCTGCAGCACGTTATCGCCTTCCTGATGACCGTAGGTGTCGTTGATCACTTTGAAATCATCGATGTCCAGCAACAGGAACGCCATGGGTGTTCCGTGCAGTCGTGCCTGCTCGAATTCACGGTGAGCGCATTCGAAGAAGTGGCGGCGATTACTGCTCTGAGTCAGCACGTCGGTGGTTGCCAGTCGTTGCAGTTCGCTTTCCAGCAGCTTCTTTTCGGTGATGTCTTCGGCAATGCCCACCACGATCACCGGTTGCCCCGACTCAGCCTTACGGTTGATGAAGCACTTGTCGCTCAGCCAGCGGATCTGGCCATTGGCAGCAATGATGCGGTACTCACGATCTTCCACGGCACCTTTGACCAGCACTTCGGCCAAGCTGCGCTCCGCGTACTCCAGATCGTCGGGGTAGATTGCATCGCGCCATTCGTTGAAATCAGCCAGCACCAGACCTGCCGGTCGACCGAAGATTCGCTCATAGGCGGGGCTCACGTACAGGACTTGTCGGGTTTCCCAGTTAAACGCCCAAAGCACGGCGTTGACGCTGACCAGCAATGAGCTGAAAAGCTGCTCACGCTCGCTCAGGCGCGCAACTTCACCCTGGGCGTGCATCAGCGCCATGAGTGTCTGGGCCGCTTCGGGCCAATGAGGGTGGGACGCATCCTGTAGGTTCTTGTCGACCATCGGCACAAATCTCAAAGAACGTGCACTGCTGTGGATTGGCACGCGCTTGCTCCAAAGCCCGCCAGTATGGCGAAGTGCTCTTTGAGATAAGGGATTCGGGGCGAAGTTCCTTTTCAGGCGACGAAGGGCGGGGGCGTAGGAGCTGCCGAAGGCTGCGATCTTTTGATCCTGGCCTTTCGCTCACGACTCAATTGTCGAGGGAAGATCGCAGCCTCGTTGCACTCGGCAGCTCCTACAGGGCTGTGCAGCCTGTTTTGCCACAGGAAAAACAAACCCCGCCGGAGGGCGGGGTTTGGTTATCAGGCCGTTGCAGGCCGCAACGAGTAGGTCTTGAGTTGGTCCGCGAAGTCGCGCAGGGACTGGATGCCGCTGGCCTCGGCTTCGTGGATCCATTCCTTGATGGCCGCGAGCATGTCGTGGCCGTTGCTGCTGGTCTTGACCCAGATCTGCTGCAAGGCCAGGCGTTTTTCGTAGATCACCTTCAATGCATGGCTGTGTTCCAGCATGCTCTGGATGCGCGCGTGGTGACGCTCATCCAGCAGGCTGGTTTCCCGCGATAACAGGCGTTTGGCCCGGTGAAACTGGTGGCGGACCGAGTGATCGACCTTTTCCAGTTCCTGCTTGACCAGCGGTGCGATAACCAGCCTGCGGTACTGGGCCATGATCTGGAAACGGTTGTTGAGGATCGCCATGGCGGTGTCCATGTCCAGATGCCCCTTGCCCTCGACACGGTGGGCGATCGGCGCGACGCGCTGGACCTTGGCTAGGCGCAGGAAACTGAACACCTGGATCCAGGCCCAGCCCAGGTCGAACTCCCATTTGCGTACCGACAGCTTGGCCGAATTGGGGTAGGTATGGTGATTGTTGTGCAGTTCTTCGCCACCGATCAGGATGCCCCAGGGCACGAGGTTGGTCGCCGCGTCGCGGCATTCGAAGTTGCGGTAGCCCACGGCATGCCCCAGGCCATTGACCACGCCGGCGGCCCAGACCGGAATCCACATCATCTGGATGGCCCAGATGGTGATGCCGATGGTGCCGAACAGCAGCAGGTCGATAACGCCCATGATCGCCACGCCCAGTATCGGGAAGCGGCTGTAAAGGTTGCGCTCGATCCAGTCATCAGGGCAGTTCTTGCCGTAGATGCGCAGGGTTTCGGGGTTTTCCGCTTCGGCGCGATACAGCTCGGCGCCTTTGCGCAGCACAGTGGACAGGCCTTTGATCACCGGGCTGTGGGGATCATCCACGGTTTCGCATTTGGCGTGGTGCTTGCGGTGGATGGCGGTCCACTCGCGGGTGTTCTGCGCCGTGGTCAACCACAGCCAGAAGCGGAAGAAATGTTTGAGGCCGGCGTTGAGCTCCAGGGAGCGATGAGCCGAATAACGGTGCAGATAGACCGTGACGCCAATGATCGTGACATGGGTCATCAGCAGGGTGACTGCCACCAGTGACCAGGGCGACAAGCCAAGAAAACCTTCGTACCACATAGGCTATAGGGCCCTCGATAAAGATAGAAACAGCCGTTGCATTATCACCTGCCGTGCAGATAAAACCAGTCGGCCTTTCAGATAACAGTGGCAGGATGTTTCTTACTATAATTCCCGCCTCTTTGTGGGGACATGGATGACCTGATGACCATTTATCACCGTAGCGCCATGCGTGGAGCGCTGCTTTATCTTGTGCTCTCGGTCATCTGGCTGCAGCTGGTTGGTTATTTACTGAGCAGCTTTTTCGATCAATCCGCCGATCAGCTTCGCTGGCAGTTGATCAACGGGTATGCCTGGGTCCTGGTCAGCGCCGGATTGGTTTTCCTGGCAGGTGTGCGGACCTCCCGGCTTTTCGGAAAAGGCGAACAGCGTGCCGACGGCGAACGTTTGCGCCAGGCTGCGGCGGTCTTCGATTGCACGCGCGAAGGGGTGTTGGTGACGGACCCGAACGGCCTGATCGTGCACGTCAATCGGGCCTTCATGACGATCACAGGTTACGCGCGGGAAGAGGTGCTGGGCCGGCGGCCCAACCTGTTCAAGTCGGGCCGTCACGGGCCGGACTTCTACCAGGAGATGTTTGCCTCCCTGGGCAGCCTTGGCGAGTGGAGCGGCGAGATATGGAACCGGCGCAAAAGCGGCGAGATCTATCCGCAATGGCAGACGATCCGCGTCGTTCGTGACGATAGCGGTCAGGTCAGCCATTACGTCGCGGTGTTTTCGGATATCAGCGCGATCAAGGATTCGGAGCACGAACTGGCGTACCAGGCCCACCACGATCCGTTGACCGGTTTACCCAATCGCCTGCTGTTTTCCGACCGCGCCGAGCAGGCTCTGACGTCGTCGCAGTTGCACAAACGCGGCTGCGCCTTGTTGCTGGTGGACCTGGATCATTTCAAGAACATCAACGACAGCCTGGGGCATCACGTCGGCGATCAATTGCTCAAAAGCGTGGCCGAGCGATTCCGTGGACTGTTTGCCCCCGGCGTGACCCTGGCCCGGCTGGGGGGCGACGAGTTTGCGGTGCTGGTGGAAAATTGCTCGCAGCCGGGGCAGGCGGCGATTCTGGCTCAGCGCATTATCGATGCCCTTAAAGAACCGGTGTGCCTCGACAACCAGCTCCTGTTCATCAATGCCAGCGTGGGCATCAGCCTGTTTCCCGGGGATGCCCTCAGCGCGGGGCAACTGCTGCGCAATGCCGATTCCGCGCTGTTCAAGGCTAAAAGTGCCGGGCGTGACGGCTACGCCCTGTATACCGAAGAACTCACCGCTCATGCCCAGCAACGGGTCGAGATTGCCTCCGAATTGCGACGCGCGCTCCAGCAGCAGGAACTGCGGGTTCATTACCAGCCGGTACACGATCTGGCGACCAGCCGCCTGATCGGTGTCGAGGCGCTGGTGCGGTGGGAACATCCCCAGCGAGGTCTGGTTTCGCCGGCCGAGTTCATTCCCATCGCCGAGCGCACCGGACTGATCGCCCAAATCGATACCTGGGTCATGGAGCAGGCCTGTCGACAGATGCGTCAATGGCAGGAGGCCGGGGTGGCGTTATCGTTTGTCGCGGTCAACGTTTCCAGTCGTCTGTTTGCCCGTCGCGAGTTGTATGAACAAGTCGCGCGGGTACTGCACGTTTCAGGCCTGGACCCGGCTTGTCTGGAACTGGAGGTGACCGAAAGCGCGGTGATGGACGATCCGGAAGTGGCCCTGGAGCAAATGCATCGTCTGCGGGAATTGGGGGTGCGACTGGCTATCGATGATTTCGGTACCGGTTATTCATCGCTGTTGCGACTCAAACGCCTGCCCGTCCAGAAGCTCAAGATTGATCAGGGCTTTGTTGCCGGGTTGCCGTGGGATGAAGACGACGCAGCGATTGTCCAGGTCATCATCGCCCTGGCCCGCAGCATGGGTATGCAAGTGCAAGCCGAAGGCATCGAGCAGCGCGAGCAAGCAGCGTTCCTGCTGGAACACGCCTGTGGGATGGGTCAGGGCTACTGGTTCGGGCGACCCGTTGCCGCGCAGCAGCTGGATTGGGCCCGCGCGCCCGCCATCAAATAATCCCCTGTCGCGGAATCGAATGATATTTTGGTTATATAAAAATTCATAAATATTCTTTTTAAGAATATCTGCGCCTATCTAGTATTGCTCCTACGCCGCAAACAGTGCCCTCCACTTCCAGGCATTCAAGGAGCAACAACATGAGCGCCTCTCTACCTAGCGTTGACGGTCAGGATCCAGCAACCCGCTTGCGCGAGGCCCTGAGCCGTTATGCCTTGGCCGTCTTGGCCAGTGCGGTTTTTGCAGGGTCCGCTTTTGCCAAGGATTACGAGTTGCTCAACGTGTCCTACGACCCTACCCGCGAGCTGTATCAGGATTACAACGCCGAATTCGTCAGTTTCTGGAGCAAAGCACACCCGGATGACACCGTGAAGATCCAGCAGTCCCACGGCGGCTCGGGCAAGCAAGGCCGGGCGGTGATCGATGGTCTGCGGGCCGACGTGGTGACCCTGGCCCTGGCCGGCGACATCGATGAAATCGCCAGGCTGGGCAGGTCCTTGCCGGTGGACTGGCAAAAGCGTCTTCCGCAGGCAAGCACGCCATACACTTCGACCATCGTGTTCCTGGTGCGCAAGGGCAATCCCAAGGGCATCAAGGACTGGGGTGACCTGATCAAGGATGACGTGTCGGTCATCACGCCGAACCCGAAGACTTCCGGTGGCGCTCGCTGGAATTTTCTCGCGGCCTGGGCCTATGGCCTCAAGGCTAACGGGGGTGACGAAGCCAAGGCCAAGCAATACGTGCAAGCGCTGTTCAAGCACGTGCCGATCCTCGACACCGGCGCCCGTGGTTCGACCATTACCTTCGTCAACAACGGTCAGGGCGACGTATTGCTGGCCTGGGAAAACGAAGCGTTCCTGGCCCTGAAGGAAGATGGTGGCGCCGACAAGTTCGACATCGTCGTGCCGTCGTTGTCGATCCTCGCCGAACCGCCGGTGGCAGTGGTGGACAAGAACGCCGGGAAAAAGGGCAACGCCGAGATCGCCGAAGCCTACCTCAAACACTTGTACAGCCCGGCTGGACAAGAGATCGCGGCGAAAAACTTTTATCGCCCGCGGGACAAAGACGTTGCCGCCAAGTATTCCCGGCAGTTCCCTGAGTTGGAATTGGTGACCATCGACAAGGATTTCGGCGGCTGGAAAACCGCCCAGCCGAAGTTCTTCAACGATGGCGGCGTGTTCGATCAGATTTATCAGGCGCAGTGAGCTGAAGCAGGCTCAAACAAGCCAAAAATGAAGCCGTACGCAGACTTGTGGCGAGGGGATTTATCCCCGTTGGGCTGCGCAGCAGCCCCAAGTGTTGTCTGCAATCGGATTTTAGGGCCGCTGCGCGCCCCAACGGGGATAAATCCCCTCGCCACAGTTGCATGTGTTCACCCAAGGACTTTTATGTCGCGTCGCATCTCACCGGTCATACCCGGCTTCGGGCTGACGCTGGGCTACACCCTGGTGTACCTCAGTCTGATTGTGCTCATACCGCTGGCGGCAATGTTCGTGCATGCCGCCCAGCTCACCTGGGAGCAGTTCTGGGCAATCATCTCGGCACCACGGGTGCTGGCGGCCTTGCAGCTCAGCTTTGGCACGGCTCTGTGCGCGGCGATCATCAACGGCGTGATCGGTACGCTGTTGGCCTGGGTGCTAGTGCGCTACACCTTTCCCGGTCGCAAGATCATCGATGCAATGATCGATCTGCCATTCGCCCTGCCTACCGCCGTGGCCGGCATCGCGCTGACGGCGTTGTATGCACCGACAGGTCTGGTGGGCCAGTTTGCCACCGACCTGGGTTTCAAGATCGCCTACACCCCGCTGGGCATTACCCTCGCGCTGACCTTCGTCACGCTGCCGTTCGTGGTGCGCACCATGCAACCGGTGCTGGCCGATATTCCCCGTGAAGTCGAAGAAGCCGCCGCCTGCCTCGGCGCCAAGCCATGGCAAGTGGTTCGTCACATCCTGGTGCCGGCGTTGCTGCCAGCCTGGCTGACCGGCTTTGCCCTGGCGTTTGCCCGTGGTGTGGGTGAGTACGGCTCGGTGATTTTCATCGCCGGCAACATGCCGATGCAAACCGAGATCCTGCCACTGCTGATCATGGTCAAGCTCGACCAATACGACTACACCGGCGCCACCTCCATCGGTGTGCTGATGCTGGTGGTTTCCTTCCTTCTGTTGCTGCTGATCAACCTGCTGCAGCGGCGTATCGAAACCCCATAAGGAGGCCCGGACATGTCCCAAACGTCTATTTACGCGACCTCCACCAACGCCGCTCGCCGTGGCAGTGCGGTTTCGCGGCGAGTCCTGCTCGGCCTTGGCTGGTTGATTTTTGCGCTGTTCCTGCTGCTGCCGCTGTTTATCGTGGTCTCCCAGGGACTGAAACTGGGCCTGGGAGCGTTCTTCGCCGCAATCTTCGAACCCGATGCCTTGTCGGCGCTCAAGCTCACGGTGATCGCGGTGCTGATCTCGGTGCCGCTGAACCTGGTGTTTGGTGTCAGCGCCGCATGGTGCGTGAGCAAGTATTCATTCCGTGGCAAAAGCCTGCTGGTGACCCTGATCGACCTGCCGTTCTCGGTTTCGCCGGTGATCGCAGGCCTGGTGTACGTGCTGATGTTCGGCGCCCAGGGGCTGTTCGGGCCGTGGCTTTCGGATCACGACATCCAGATTGTGTTTGCGCTACCAGGCATCGTACTGGCGACAATTTTTGTCACCGTGCCATTCGTGGCCCGCGAGCTGATCCCGCTGATGCAGGAGCAGGGCACCCAGGAAGAGGAAGCCGCACGCCTGCTGGGCGCCAACGGCTGGCAAATGTTCTGGCATGTCACCGTGCCGAACATCAAGTGGGGCCTGATCTATGGCGTGGTGCTGTGTACGGCCCGGGCCATGGGCGAGTTCGGCGCGGTGTCGGTGGTGTCCGGGCACATTCGCGGGGTCACCAACACCCTGCCGTTGCACGTCGAGATCCTCTACAACGAATACAACCACGTGGCAGCGTTCGCCGTGGCGAGCCTGTTGCTGATCCTGGCGCTCTTGATCCTGCTGCTCAAGCAGTGGAGCGAAAACCGTATCAACCGTCTGCGCAACAGCAGCGCGGAGGAATAAGTCATGTCGATTGAAGCCCGTAACGTCAGCAAGAATTTCAACACCTTCAAGGCCCTGGACAACATCAACCTGAACATCCAGAGCGGTGAGCTGGTGGCGCTGCTCGGCCCGTCGGGGTGCGGCAAGACCACGCTGCTGCGGATCATCGCCGGCCTTGAAACCCCGGCTCAAGGCAACATCGTGTTCCACGGCGAGGACGTGTCTGGCCATGATGTGCGCGATCGCAACGTGGGTTTCGTGTTCCAGCACTACGCCTTGTTCCGCCACATGACCGTGTTCGACAACGTCGCCTTCGGCCTGCGCATGAAGCCCAGGAACCAGCGCCCGAGCGAAGGCCAGATCGCAACCAAGGTCCGTGAACTCTTGAACATGGTGCAACTGGACTGGCTTGCCGATCGCTACCCCGAACAGCTTTCCGGCGGCCAGCGCCAGCGCATTGCCCTGGCCCGGGCACTGGCGGTGGAGCCCAAGGTATTGCTGCTGGACGAACCCTTCGGCGCCCTCGACGCCAAGGTTCGCAAGGAGCTGCGGCGCTGGCTGGCGCGCCTGCACGAGGACATCAACCTGACTTCGGTGTTCGTGACTCACGACCAGGAAGAAGCCATGGAAGTCGCCGATCGGATCGTGGTGATGAACAAGGGTGTGATCGAGCAGATTGGCTCACCGGGCGATGTCTACGAAAACCCCGCCAGCGACTTTGTGTATCACTTCCTGGGCGACTCGAACCGCCTGCACTTGGGTGAGGATCGGCATGTGCTGTTCCGCCCCCATGAAGTCTCGCTGTCGCATTCGGAGCTGGAGGATCACCACGCCGCCGAAGTGCGCGACATCCGCCCGCTGGGCGCCACCACCCGGGTGACCCTGAAGGTGGAAGGCCAGAACGATCTGATCGAAGCTGAAGTGGTGAAGGACCACGACAGCCTGGTGGGCCTGGCGAAGGGCGAGACGCTGTTCTTCAAGCCGAAGGTCTGGCAGAAAGTCTCGAACCTTTAAGATCAAAAGCATCGCGAGCAGGCTCGCTCCCACAGTGGAATGGGCTTGACCACAAGTCTTTGGGCAACCCAAAAAACCTGTGGGAGCGGGCTTGCTCGCGAAGGCGTAGTCACATTCACCCTCGATGCAATCTGACCCGCCGCTTTCGCGAGCAAGCCCGCTCCCACAAGTGGAGCGGTGTCGGCCACAACATCTGCGGCCCAGCCCCCAGTCTCCTGTGGGAGCGAGCCTGCTCGCGATAGCGGTCCTGCTGACGCCCCGATCAGAATCTGAATAACCCCACCCAACTTTGCTTCGATTGGTTCTACACCAATCCCTTTTCCCATCTAAATCCCTACCTAGACTCTGACTTGCCAGGAGGCAAGTGAGAGTTCATGACGGACCGGTGTTATCTCCTGGCGCCCTGATGCCAAGGAGATAAAGCATGAGAATGGAAGTCAGTCGGCATGGCCCGTTCGGCTGTGCCTTGCTAAGCGTTTTATTGAGCCCATCCGTCAGCGCCACCCCCTCGTTGTCACCGCAGATACCCTTCGATGTCACGGTTGCCGAGGAACATCCCACTCTGGCCAGCCTTCAGCGCGATTTCGATGACCTGTCCTGGCAAACCTTCATTGCCCTGAACTGGCCGGCGCTGGACAACGGCAATCCGAATACCGGCACTTCCATCGGCAAACAGGATGGGGCGACGGTGTGGGAAAGCTGGAAAGAGAGCTACCAGATCTTCCGGGCCAAGGGTCAGGCGCCGTTGGCCTGGGACGCGCCGGCGACGCTTCCCGAAGCGTGCAAGTCCCTCAAGCCCGGTCGCCTGTTGCAGCAGATGGGCAAGGTGCCCGATGTGCTGGATGAGTTTATCCAACCCTTCGAGAGTGGCCCGTTGGTGGATCAGAACGGTGCCTATACGCGCAACGAAATCGTGGTCAACCGATCGATGTTCGATTCAATTGTCGACAATGGTCTGTACAGCATCGAAGGCCAGCAGCAGTTTTTCGCCGCGAACCCGACCAATACCGTGGCTTTCAGTTGCGGCTCGGCCAAGACACAGGACGTCGGTGCGGTGATGGTGAAAGCATCGTGGAAAGTGCTGGGCGCCAATGATCGCCCGCAGGATTTCCACACCGTCGATGCGCTGGTCTATACACCGGGAAACAGCGACCCGAGCAAAGGGCCCATTGTCGGGGAGTCGTGCAAGTCCGAACCGGTGGGGTTGGTGGGGCTGCACATCGTTCACAAGACCGCCAGTGCCGCGCAATGGGTCTGGTCGACTTTTGAACATGTGAAGAACGTGCCCGAACAGACCACGCCCCCTGCCCAGCGGGTGGGACCTTATCTGTTCTACAACGCGGCCAGCCAAAGCGACATCAACCAGCCGCCGCCCCGGCCATGGAATCCGGCGGTCAAGGCAACACCCTCGCAGATCGTGCGTGAGATACCGCTGACCGAAGCCACCAAAACCCTGAACACCACCTATCAGGCCCTGTTGCGCACAGTCAATCCGCAGAGCGTCTGGGCGAACTATCAACTGATCAGTACCCAGTGGCCGTCAGACCCACCCGACACCTGCCAGGTATCGGCCGCCAATCCGTTGGGCAATCCCGCGCCCTCATTCCTGGCCAACGCCACACTGGAAACTTACATCCAGGGCACCGTGCCCCAGGGGTCCTCCAGTTGCATGGCCTGCCATGGCAACGCAGCCACCCATGTCACCGAATCGCCGCGTACCAGCTTCGCGGACTTTACCTATTTGCTCGAACGCGCACAGTCCACCGGCGCGACAAGGAGTCAGCCATGAGCAGTGATCTGGACAAATTCGTGGGGCTTTCATCGGCCCTGACCGGCATTCCCGTTAACCGGTTGGCGCCGCAGATCGACCCGGTCGGTTTACCGCCGATATTTCTCGACTATGTGACCCCGCGCATTACCCCTGAGGTGCTCAATGCGTTGCTGACCCAGTACACCGCGCAGGCGGCTGAAAAGCTTCACCCAGACCTGATCGCCCAGAAGGTCCTGGTGGGCTCCGGGCCGCAACCGGTGATCCCGCAAACCGTGCTGGCCGCGCGGTCGATCATGAAGCTGTGGTTGCTGGGCGTCTGGTACCAACCCTATGACGCGGGGAATTTCAAAGTGGGTGAGTCGACCGTGGTCTCCGACCAGGCCTATATCTACAGCTGGGCTTGGAAAATCGCTCAGGCCCATCCGATGGGTTACAGCGAATCTTTCTTCGGTTATTGGAACGCTGAGCCATCGAGCCTTGAGGACTTGACCGGCGTACCTGCCAACGGACAGCAAGGAGCCTTGTCATGAGTACTGAACAAGCCGAGGTGGTGATCGTTGGCGCAGGACTGGCTGGCAGCATCATTGCTTACCAGTTGGGCATGGCTGGAGTGGATGTGCTGGTGCTTGAATCCGGCCCCGAGATCCCGGCCAACCGCACGCAATATCTGGAGCGGTTCTACACCGCAACGCTGAAAACCCCGGAATCGCCCTACCCACCCGTGACGAGCCTGGACACGCCGCGTCATCCGGCCGAACAGAATGCCCCTCGGGCGACCATCGCCGATCTGATCCTTGGCTGGGATCAGCCTCAGGTCAGCTATTTGGTGCAGAAAGGTCCACTCCCCTTCACCAGTACCTATGAGCGTGTGGGCGGCGGGACGACCTGGCACTGGGTCGGGACCTGCCTGCGCATGGTGCCGAACGACTTTCGCCTGAAGTCAAAATATGGCGTGGGGGTGGACTGGCCTATCAGCTACGACGACCTGCAAAGTGCCTATTGCCGGGCAGAGGCGGAAATCGGCGTGTCGGCCAATGTCGCCGACCAGGCGTACCTGGGCATGACGTTTCCTGAGGGTTATGAGTTTCCGATGCACAGCATCCCGCTGTCGCTGGTCGACGGCAGTTTTGTCACGGCGGTGACAGGGCAGTCTTTCGATGGTTTGCCATTGGTCGTCAGCCCGACGCCGGCCGGGCGTAACTCCCAACCTTACGCCGGGCGCCGGGTGTGTGCCGGCAATACCAACTGCACACCGATCTGCCCGATCCAGGCCAAGTACGATGCCACCGTGACGATGAACAAGGCGCGGGCCACCGGCAAGGTGCGGATACTGTACAAAACCGTGGCCAGCAAAGTGACCGTGGGGCCAGACAAAAACATCAATGGGGTGGAGTTTATCCAGTATCAGCTCGGTGACGGCCCGGCCACTGGCACCGGCGTGGCCATCGGGCAGCGTTATGTGATCGCCGCCCATGCCATCGAAACGCCCAAGCTCCTGCTCAATTCCACCAGCACGGCCTGGCCCAACGGCGTAGCCAACAGCAGCGGGCAGGTGGGGCGCAGCCTGGCCGACCACCCGATCTACCTGGCGTGGGGGCTGATGCCGGAAGGCAAAGCGGTATTTCCGTACCGTGGTCCTGTGTCCACGGCGGGCATCGAGAGTTTGCGTGACGGTGACTTTCGCAAGCAACGCGCGGCGTGGCGTATCGAAATTGGCAACGAGGGCTGGAACTGGCCGGCCACCGACCCGTACAAAACCGTGGCTGACTTCATCGATGGCAACAACGACGGCGGTGCCAACCCGTTGCCGCCGGCCAAAGAACCCCAGCAGGTGCTGTACGGGACAGCGCTGGTCCAGAAGCTCAACGACATCTTCATCCGCCAGTTCCGGATCGGATTTCTGGTGGAGCAGGTCGAGGACGATCCCGATCACGCCAATTGCTACATCGTGCCGTCTACCGAATACAAGGACCGGCTCGGCATTCCCCGGCCGGAAATTCACTACGATCTGTCCGATTACACCAAGGAGGGATTCAGGAAGGCGAAGTTGTTGGCCACTCACATCATCGAAGACCTGCTCGGCGCCGTGGAACTGACCAAACCCCTTCCGCCCGGGTTGTTCACCTACCAGGGTGTACCTTACAGCTTCCAGGGCGCCGGACACCTGATGGGGACCTATCGCATGGGCGATGATCCAGCCAAGTCGGTGGTGGACAAATACCAGCGCAGTTGGGACCACAAGAACCTGTTCCTGGTGGGCGATGGCGTGTTCCCCAGCACGGGCACCTCGAACCCGAGCCTGACGATTGCGGCGCTGTCGTTCCAGGCCGGGGACACGCTGGCCAATGACTTGCGGGCGGTGACGATGCAGGTCCAATCCAACGTCGCCTGGCAGGGCACTGGAGTGCAGATCAACGAGTTGGTACCGCGCGTGGTTCGCTACGTCAGTGGGCTATGGTGCGCGAGTCCGCAAGGGGGCAATGTCGATGGAAAGGGCGGGTCGAGGCATATCGACTACAGCAGCTATGCCTTGCCCGGTGCCGCCGAAGGCGCCTTGATCGGTCGTGTGGGCAATGGTGGCAAGCCGTTCCTGGTGGGTGATCTGGCGCAGGTTCCGGGCGACCAGCAGGGTGAACTGCAACTGTGCATCAACGATGACCTGACCGGGCAACATGGGTCTGGCTTGAAAGATAACACCGGCGCGTTGACGATTCGGGTCGAGTTCGGTGCCTTGTAGCGCTTGAGCGGTAATGGTCCAACTCCTGTGGGAGCGAGCTTGTGGGAGCAAGGCTTGCCCGCGATGCAAACACCTCGGTGTAGCTGATCGACCGAGGCGATCCCATCGCGGGCAAGCCTTGCTCCCACGGGTTCGCTCCAACAAGGGGGGTAGGCGGGGTATTGTGTTGTTTTCAGGCGGCCGAACGCCGGTTGCGCAGGGCCACCGGCCCGGCGCGCTCTTCGATGGCCCGCTTCAGTTCGTCTCTGAGCCCTAACAGAAAACCCGCCTCGACCACCACGAACAGCGGCCCGACAATCAACCCGGAGAGGTCATCGACGAACGCCGGTTTACGGCCTTCGTAATAGTGGCCGACAAACTGGATCACCCAGCCCACCACGAACATCCCCAGGCCACTGCCCAGCCATACCCAGGTGCTTTGCGCGGCGAGCACCTGGCCCAGCCATAGCGCCAGGGCCAGCAGTACCGTCATCAGCACCCCCAAGCGCAACTCCAGACGCAGATAGAACCAGGCACTGGCTAGCGCTCCCAGCAGTGCCGGAGACACCAGGAGCGCGCCCACCGGCCAACCCGGCCGTGACAGCAGCACCGCTACGGCGACGAAAATCAGCGGAATACCGATGAAGTGCGTGGCGATGTTGCGTGGGTCACGGTGGTAGGCGGCATATTGACTGAGATGATCAACGAGGCTTCTCATTGTTGTTCCTCCTGAGGTGATACCTGCATGATGCCCAGGTTCCACGAGGCGTTCTGTCAGTTAGCCGACACTTGTCCCGGAGTTTCCATGAATTCGCATCCCTGGCACTCGCCCCTGTTGGCCGGTCACTGGTACAGCCACTTGCCCGCTGAGTTACAGAATAGTCTGTTGGCAATGTCGCGGGTGCGCCGCCTGATGCCGGGACACCGGCTGTTCCAGCGCGGTGACCCGCCCTGCGGGATGTACGCCGTACTGGAGGGTGCGGTGCGGATCGGCGCAGTGAACGAACAGGGCAAGGAGGCGCTGCTCAGCGTGGTGGAAGCGCCCCATTGGTTTGGTGAAATCTGCCTGTTCGATGGCCAGCCACGCACCCATGACGCCGTGGGCGTGGGCCAGTGCACATTGCTGCATTTGCCTCAGGCGCCGTTGATGGCGTTCCTGCAAGAGCATCCGGTCTATTGGCGAGAGATTGCGCGGCTGATGAGCCACAAACTGCGCCTGACCTTCATCAATCTCGAACACCTGAGCCTGATGCCTGCCCCGGTACGTGTTGCCCATCGCCTGCTGATGATCGCCGAAGGCTACGGTGAAATCGAACCGGCGCGACGGGTCTTGCAACTGCCCCAGGAACAACTGGCGCTGATGCTCTCCCTGTCGCGCCAGACCACCAACCAGATCCTCAAGGACTTGCAGGGCCAGGGCATTGTGCACCTGGGTTATGGCGAGATCGAAATTCTGGATATCGAGCGGCTACGGGCGTTGACCACAACCTGAGTCCGGCCCAGCATCTGTGGGCGCGGGCTTGCTCGCCAAAGCGATGGGCCCGTTGGCTGTGATGTTGACTGTGCTGCCGTCTTCGCGAGCAAGCCCGCTCCCACAGGGTTTGTGTGCGCCATAAATCGAATGTGGGAGCGAGCCTGCTCGCGATAGGGCCAGCCCGGCCAGCGCAAACCCCTAGCGCAAACCGTCACGAAACTGCCCCGGCGTCATTCCGGTCCAGCGCTTGAACGCACGGCTGAAGCTGCTGGCGTCGGCAAAGCCCAAGAGGTAACCGACTTCGCTCAGCGAACATTGCGGGTCGCGCAGGTGCAGCAGCGCCAGGTTTTCCCGGCATTCGTTAAGCAGCGTGTCAAAGCGGCAGCCCTCATCGGCCAAATGCCGTTGCAGGCTGCGCAGGCTCAAGTGCATGGCCTGGGCGATGCGTTCGGCGCTGGGTTCGCCTTCGGGCAGTTGCGCCTCGATAGCGGCTCGCACCTTGCGCTCCCAGGTCAGCGGCTGGAGCTGGGCGAGGGTGCGCTTGAGTACCGTCTCGTTATGTTCAGCCAGCTCCGGGTTGGCGTCGTCCAGGTGGCTGTCGAAATCGACGAGGTTGAATTCCAGGCAATCGTGCTCGGCGCCGAAATACACGGGTGAACGAAACACTTTATGCCAGGGGCCAGGGTCCGACGGTTCCGGGCGCCGCAGGTACACCGCCAGCGGTGCGTAATCGCGGCCCAGGCGGTTACGACACGTGCGCACGTAAATCGCGGCGAATGCATCGATGGCTTCGAAGGCCGGCATCGCCCGGCCCTGGGGCACGTCGAGCCTGAAGCGGTAACGGTCTTCGCAGCGGCTCAGTTGCAGTGTCAACGCATCACTGACCACCGGGTGATAACGCACGATCCGCTCAAACACTTCTCGCAAACTGCCGCTGGCCACCAGGGCGTACCCCAAGGCGTGGAACGTAGTGGGGCTGACGAAGCGCGACACCCGCAGGCCGATCGCCGGATCGCCGCTGGCCTGCACGGCCAGCTCCCACAAGCGCGTGGTGGCCGAGAGCGGATAACGGGCATTCGGGTCGTCCATCCATTGCGGATCGAGCCCGGCCTCCAGGCACAAGGCATGGCTGTCCAGGCCCAGCGCATCAAGCTGTTTGCGCAGGGCGCGGGTCCAACTGGCGAGGGAGGTGGGTTCAGTCATGGCGATTGGCGCTTGCGGTCAACAGGTTGGCGTTTACGGCTACCACCCTAGGGGGCATCGCCCGGCAGGATGAGCACATCTCTAACAGAGGATGTAAGCCATGCACGGCACTTGCGCAAGCCCCGAGCGATTGAATGCACAACAGCGGTCCGCCCATATTCGCCAAGTGGTCCTGGCCCGTGGCGAGGCGCTGCGCCAGCGCTACCCGATCCTGCGGCACCAGGATGCGTTGGGCGCGAGCATCCTGGCGTTTGCTCTGGCCGGGATGGTCGGTTCGGCACTGCTCTACATCAACGGTTACCTGGCCGGTTGGGCGTGCCTGCTACTCAACGCTTTTTTCGCTTCACTGACCCACGAGTTGGAACACGACCTGATCCACAGCATGTATTTTCGCAAGCAACGCGTCCCCCACAACCTGATGATGGGCCTGGTGTGGCTGGCGCGGCCGAGCACCATCAATCCTTGGATCCGCCGCCACCTGCACCTCAATCATCACAAGGTGTCTGGCAGCGAGGCCGACATGGAGGAACGCGCCATCACCAACGGCGAGCCTTGGGGGCTGGCACGCTTGCTGATGGTCGGCGATAACGTGATGTCGGCCTTCATTCGCCTGCTGCGGGCCAAGACCTGGGCGCACAAGCGCAGCATCCTCAAGCGCACGCTGAAGGTGTATTTCCCGCTGGCATTGTTGCACTGGGGCGCCTGGTACGTGTTTCTCGGGTTCCACGGGGCCAACGGCATCGCCGGCCTTCTGGGGACTTCGATTGATTGGTCGACGACCACGCTGTCGGCCATGCAGGTGATCGACATCGCGGCGGTGGTGATCATTGGGCCGAATGTATTGCGGACCTTTTGCCTGCACTTCATCAGCTCGAACATGCACTACTACGGCGACATCGAGCCGGGCAATGTCATCCAGCAAACCCAGGTACTCAACCCGTGGTGGTTGTGGCCGTTGCAGGCGTTCTGCTTCAACTTCGGCAGCAGCCACGGGGTCCATCATTTCGTGGTCAAAGAGCCGTTCTACATCCGCCAGATGACGGTGCCGGTGGCCCACAAAGTGATGCGTGAGATGGGGGTGCGGTTCAATGATTTCGGTACGTTTGGCCGGGCGAACCGGTTTGTGCGGGAAGAGGGTGTGGTGCGGGAGGAAGGGGAGGCGGTGCGGGTTTGAGGCGCACCACTTCAGGGATGAAAAACACAACCTGTGGCGAGGGGATTTATCCCCGTTGGGCCGCGGAGCGGCCCCAAAGAGTTGAATGCAATCAGGCCTGACACCACGAGGCGGCAGGTTCAAGGGGCTGCTGCGCAGCCCAGCGGGGATAAATCCCCTCGCCACAAGGTCATGGCAGCCCTGAAAGCTGCGGTCAGAACTGGTAACTCACCGTAGCCGCCACGTTGCGCTCTTCGCCCAGGTAGCAGTAGCTCAGGCTGGCGCAGGAGGCGACGTAGGTTTCGTTGGTCAGGTTGTTGGCGTTCAGGCGCACGTCCACGCCTTTGAGGCCGACCTTGCCCAGGTCATACCCCACCGACGCATCGAACAACGTATAGGACGGCACCTTCATGGTGTTTTCCGCATCGGCCCAGCTGTAGCCGACATAACGCACGCCACCGCCCAGTCGCAGGCCATCGAGCGCGCCGCTGTCGAACTTGTAGTCCGCCCACACCGAAGCCATGTGGCGTGGGGCCTGGGTCGGTGAGTTGCCCTTGTTTTCGATGATGTCGGTGGCGGTGCTCAACGTGCTGATCATCGACTTCGAGTACTCGATATCGGTGAAGGTGTAGCTGCCCAGCACTTTGAACTGCTCGGTCAACTGCAGATGCGCTTCCAGTTCCAGACCCTGGGAGCGAACGGCACCGACGGCGCGGTAGAAGTTTTCCTGGGGCAGTTTGGTCGCCAGGTTCTCCTGGTCGATGCGGAACAGCGAGGCGGTGTACAGGTCATCCGTACCCGGTGGCTGATACTTCAGGCCCAGTTCCCATTGCTTGCCATCGGTCGGCGGCAGCGGGTTGCCGGCGCTGTCGGCGTAGGAGTTGGGGTTGAACGACTCGGAGTAGCTGATGTACGGCGCCAGGCCGTTGTCGAACAGGTACAGTGCCCCGGCGCGGCCAGTGAGCTTGCTGCGCTTGTCGTTGATCTCGGTGCCTTGCGGGCGGCCGAACTCAGCGATGCGGTTTTCATCCGAGGTTTTCACCCAGTCCTGACGCAGGCCCAGGGAGAAACGCCATTTATCCATCTCGATCAGGTCTTGCAGGTAGACACCGGTTTGTTCCAGGCGCCGCAGGTAGCTGGTGGGGCTGAAGTAGGTGATGGCCGAGTTGCCATAGACCGGATCGAAGGCGTTGATCGGGGCCAGGCTGCCGCTGGTCCAATCCACCACGGTCTTGCGCCGCTGATAGTCAGCGCCCATCAACACGGTGTGCTTGGTCGCCCCGGTGAAAAATTCAGCCTGCAGCATGTTGTCGACGATAAACGAATGCAGTTTTTCTTCGGCGCCGGTGTAGTAGCGGTTCAGCTCGTTGCTGGTTGGCGTGGTCCAGCCATAGGCATAGACCTGATCATTGGTGACCTGGGAGTCCAGGTAACGGAAGTTCTGCCGGGCGGTGAAGACATCGTTGAAACGGTGTTCGAACTGGTAGCCGAATGACTGCTGATCACGTTCATAACCATCGACCCCCGGCTCGCCTTCGAAGAAGTTTTCCGAGATGCGCTTACCGTTGCGCTGATGCAGGGTGCCGTCAGCCGGCATGCCGCCGTGATAGCCGCCGTCGGGGTCGTGCTGCAGGTAGGCCTGAAGCGTCAGCGACGTGTCTTCGGTAAAGTCGATGCTCACCGTGGGGGCGAGGGCAAAGCGCTTTTCCTGGGTGTGGTCGAACTGCGTGTCGGACGTATCCGCCAGGCCCACCAGGCGATAGGCGAAGCGTTTGTCGTCATCCACCGGACCGGTGAAGTCGAAGCCCATGCCGCGTTGGCCCTGGGTGCCGACCGTGGCCTGGATCTGGTGATAAGCCTCGTACAGCGGCTTCTTGCTGGTGAGCGCCACCAGCCCGCCGGGGGAACTGCGACCATAGAGCACCGAAGACGGGCCTTTGAGAATGTCGACCCGCTCAAGGAAGTACGGATCGACCTGCATGGAACTGTAGGTGCCGCTGTCGCCCATGGACTTGAGGCCGTCGAGGTAGATGTTGTCCACCGAACCATCGTTGAAACCGCGCATCGCCACGTAGTCGTAGCGATGGGTCGCGCCGTAGGGGTTGGTCAATACCCCGGGGGTGTAACGCATGGCCTGGGAGACGGTTTGCGCGCCTTGGTCGTCCATTTGCTCGCGGGTTACCACGGAGACGCTCTGCGAGGTTTCCCGCAGGGCGGTACTGGTCTTGGTGGCGACCTGGCTGTGGGTGGCGTTGTAGCCCGCCATGCTGCCCAAGGCGTTACCCAGGGCAAACCCCTTGATGTCGGTGGTGGGCAGCGCCAAAGTGCCGTCCGAGGCCTCGGTTTGCAGCACATAGCTGCTGCCATCGGGGCTGACGGCGGTCAGGCCCGAAGCGCTGAGCAGCTGGCTCAGGGCCTGGTCCGTTGAATACTCGCCGTGCAGTCCCGGGGACTGGATACCGCTGGTCTGCTGCGGCGTGCTTGCCAGGGTGATGCCGGCCTGACGAGCGAACTGGTTCAGCACATCGCTCAGGGGGCCGGCGGCAATGTCGTAGCTCTGGCGCGCGGTGGTGACACCGTCTTGCGCCGCGACGGCGAGCATCGGCACGGCGCCCGCACTCAACACCGTGGAGAACAGTGCAGCACGGATGGCATGGCGCAACAGGCCTGTTTGCGAGGAGCAGCCAAAGGGGGTGTTGAGGTTTACGCGCTCAGTCATTGTGGGTTTCCGTTGGAGTCGCTAAGGGCAGATAAGCGTTGCTTACTGTCCTAGCCGGACTTGCGCGCAAAACCCGCCAAAAAAAATCAGGCCGATTCCTGCACCGTGACCCACCAACGGGTTCGATAGCGTAATTGCACGGGGAGTGTGCGCGGCAGAACGGCCAGTAACTTGTCGGTGTCTTCCAGGCGGAAAACACCTGACAAGCGCAAGTCTGCAATCGACGCAGCGCATTTCAGATAGCCCTGGCGGTAACGTCCTACCTCGTTGAGGAAGTCTTCCAGGCGCATGTTGCGCGTAACGAGCAAACCGTCCGCCCAGGCGCCGACGTCCATATCCAGTGGTGGCGTCAGGGTCGCGGTTGATGAACTGATCAGATAGCTCTGCCCGGCGCTCACCAGCAGCGCAGTCCCATCGCCGCCGCGGTGCGAACGGATCGCGACCGT
The DNA here is from genome assembly GCF_039581215.1 of Pseudomonas halotolerans. Classification (NCBI taxonomy): domain Bacteria; kingdom Pseudomonadati; phylum Pseudomonadota; class Gammaproteobacteria; order Pseudomonadales; family Pseudomonadaceae; genus Pseudomonas; species Pseudomonas halotolerans. Next base: position 14,373 of record NZ_JBCNTJ010000025.1, on the reverse strand, counting down.
GCCACGGGTGACGCTCAGGCGTGTGCAGGCATTGTCCTGCCGCACGACGAAGCGCCCGTCCAGCCCTTCAAACAGACCATGTTGGCTGCGCACCAGCAGCGGCCGCTCGGGATCGTGACCGCAGGTGAGCATGATTTCACCCCGCGTCAGGCTGATCAGGCGATGCTCGGTCGTGTAGTCCAGGTCGGCGGCGCTGTCCGTGTTCAGTTCAAGCCGCGTACCGTCCGGCAGCTGGAAGCCTCGGTGTTCACCGGTGGCAGTGGCGAAATCCGCGTTCCACGGCTGCCAGCCCAGATCCTTGCCCAGCCAGGCGGCGGAGCCTATCAGCGCCACCCCCGACAACAGTTTCAAGGCCTGGCGCCGACCGAGTCGCTGGGCGCTGTTTTCCAGGGTGTCGAGAGCGACGTGGGCGCCGGGGACCGCCCTCAGGTTCGAGGTCAATTCACTGTGCAGCGATTGCACCCGCTGCCAGGCCAATTCGTGCTCGTGATGGGCGGCGCGCCAGACCTCGCATTGTTGGCGCAAGGCCGGATTGGCAGCATGGTTGCGCAGGCGCAGCACCCAGTTGATCGCTTGCCTGACTACCTGTTGGGATGGGCCGCTGCGTCGACTCAACACGTTATCCACTGGCTCAGCTTTCATAGCGCAACACGTAGCAGTGATACAGCGCATCGGCGACGTATCGTTCCACCGACCGCAAGGAAATGCCCATCTGCTCGGCAATCTGCTTGTACGTCAGGCCTTCGCACTGGGCCAGCAGAAATGCCCTGCGCACTTTCGGTTTCAGGCCCTCCAGCATTCTGGCGATGGCTTCCAGCAACTCCAGGATCAAGGCCTGGGCTTCGGTGTCGGGGGCTTGGGCGGGTGGCAGGTGGGCGATGGATTCCAGGTAAGCGCGTTCGATTTCTTCCCGGCGCCAATGATCGATCACCAGGCCTTGGGCGATGGTACGTAGAAAGGCGCGGGGCGACTTGAGCTCCAGGCGTTCAGTGCGTTGCAGCAGGCGCACGAAGGTGTCCTGGGCCAGGTCCGCTGCGTCGGCAGCATTGCCCAAGCGGCTGCGCAGCCATGTGTGAAGCCAGCCGTGATGGTTGCTGTAGAGCGCCTGTACTGCAAACTGGGGAGAAGACATGAACGCGAAGGCCTGGATATCACAAATGATAATAGGTCGCATTGTCATCAGCGGTCAGTGAATTTGCAACCACCGTTCGACGCACCGTGTCCTTCCGTCGCCCATTTGTTCAAAGGGCTCATATTTTTTTAACTGTTGCCGACAGCGTTATATGCGTGCACCAAAGTGGAGCAGATCACAAGTCCGCCCGCGCTGTGACATGAATGCTGCAATCGGAATGCACCCCCACTCCCTGCATAAGAAGCCTGTCGATGAATCTGAAGTTCAGCCATAAAATCCTTCTGGCCGCCTCTGGTGTGGTCGTTCTGGCTTTTGCCCTGTTCACCCTCTACAACGACTACCTGCAACGAAAAACCATTGGCAGCAGTCTCGAATCGTCCATCCAGCAGTCCGGCGACCTGACGGCCAGCAGCGTCCAGAACTGGATGAGCGGCCGGGTGCTGGTGCTGGAAAACCTGGCGCAGAATATTGCCCACCAAGGCGCGGGTGCCGATCTGCCGGGGCTGGTGGATCAGCCGGCGCTGACGTCGAATTTCCAGTTCACTTACGTGGGTCAGGCCAACGGCGTCTTCACCCAGCGCCCTGACGCAAAAATGCCCGACGGCTACGACCCGCGTCAGCGCCCCTGGTACAAGCAGGCAGTCACCAGCGATCAAACCATGCTGACCCCGCCCTACCTGGCAGCGGTCGGCGGCCTGGTGGTGACCATCGCCCTGCCGGTGAAGCACAACGGTGAGCTGCTCGGTGTGGTGGGTGGCGACCTGAGCCTGGAAACCCTGGTGAAAATCATCAACTCCGTGGACTTCGGCGGCATCGGCCACGGGTTTCTGGTCAGCGGCGACGGTCAGGTCATCGTCAGCCCGGACAAGGACCAGGTGATGAAGAACCTCAAGGACATCTACCCCGGTACGCCCGTGCGCATCGAGAAAGGTATTCAGGAGGTTGAGCTCAATGGCCAGGATCGCATTCTTTCGTTTACCCCTGTCGTGGGTCTGCCGAATGCCCAGTGGTACATCGGTCTGTCCATCGACAAGGACAAGGCCTACGCACCGCTGAGCCATTTCCGTACCTCGGCGTTGATTGCGATGTTTGTGGCGGTGGCGGCCATTGCGTTGTTGCTGAGCCTGTTGATCCAGGTGTTGATGCGTCCGTTGACCACCATGGGGCGTGCCATGCAGGACATCGCCCAAGGTGAAGGCGACCTGACCCGGCGTCTGGTCGTACAGGGCAAGGATGAGTTCGGTGAGCTGGGGAGTTCATTCAACCAGTTCGTGGAGCGGATTCACGCATCGATCTCGGAAGTGTCTTCCGCCACCCGACAAGTGCATGACCTGTCCCAGCGGGTGATGACTTCGTCCAATGCCTCGCTCGTCGGCTCCGATGAGCAGAGCGCCCGCACCAACAGCGTGGCAGCGGCCATCAATCAGTTGGGCGCCGCGACTCAGGAAATCGCCCGCAATGCCGCCGACGCCTCGCAACAGGCCAGTGGTGCCAGCGAGCAAGCCGATGACGGACGCCAGGTGGTGGAAAAAACCATCCAGGCCATGACCGAGCTGTCGCAGAAGATCAGCCTCTCGTGCACCCAGATCGAAACCCTGAACGCCAGCACCGACAACATCGGGCACATCCTGGACGTGATCAAAGGCATCTCTCAGCAAACCAACCTGCTGGCGCTGAACGCTGCCATCGAAGCGGCCCGTGCCGGTGAAGCCGGACGTGGGTTTGCGGTGGTGGCCGATGAAGTGCGCAACCTGGCGCACCGTACCCAGGAGTCGGCTGAAGAAATCCACAAGATGATCACCTCGCTCCAGGTCGGTTCTCGTGAAGCGGTGACGACGATGAACGCCAGCCAGCTTTCCAGCGAAGAAAGCGTGGAAGTGGCCAATCAGGCGGGTTTGCGGCTGGTTAGCGTGACGCAGCGCATTGGCGAAATCGATGGCATGAACCAGTCGGTGGCGGCCGCCACCGAAGAACAGACCGCCGTGGTGGAAACCCTCAACATGGACGTCAGCCACATCAACCTGCTGAACCAGCAAAGCGTCGCCAACCTCAATGAAACCCTGAAAGATTGCGATGCCTTGTCGCAACAGGCCAACCGGTTGAAGCAACTGGTGGACAGCTTCAAGATCTGATCTCTGCCAACATCACCGCCAACCGTCCCGCCGCCATCGCGAGCAAGCCCGCTCCCACAGGGGATTGGCGGTGGATCTGGATCTTGCGGCCACCCCGGAACCAAAACGGTGGGAGCGGGCTTGCTCGCGAAGACGGCAGTACAGCCAACGTCTTCATTGACTGAGCCACCGCTTTCGCGAGCAAGCTCGCTCCCACAGGGGATTGGCGGTGAAGCTGGCTCTGGCGACCACCCGGAACCAAAGCGGTGGGAGCGGGCTTGCTCGCGAAGACGGCAGTACAGCCAACATCTTCATTGACTGACCCACCGCTTTCGCGAGCAAGCCCGCTCCCACAAGGGAGTGGTGTTTACTTGAACATCACTTGCACATTCCCCATCGCCTCATCGGCAAACCCTTGCAGGAAATCCCTGAAGCCGGACGGGGTATGTGCGTCGGTGTGGTCGGCGATGATGGTCCAGGTGGCGCGGCAGCGGTTGTCCGCCAGGGGCTCGACGCGCATCGCCGCCCACAGGTTGTCGATGCCCAGGGTGTTGTAGATCAGCGTCCAGGTCATGTGCATGGCCTGGTCATCACGGCTGTTGAGCTGTTCCACCACCAGGTTCTGCCCGTCGCGGAAAAACTTCTTGCGCAGGGATCTTACGCCCTCGCCGGTCATTTCAATGTGCTCAAGTGCCGGGATGAATTGATCGAACCCTGCAAAATTGCCCACGATTGCCCAGACGCTCGCCGCGTTGGCGGGTACTTCCACTGACGTTTCGACCTGGCAGGCGCGAGGGTTCTTGATCAAGGTGTCGGGTTGAAGTGCATTCATGGTCTTGCTCCTTTTTTACAGTTGAGGGTGCTTCAGATGAAATCGATGGCCTTGAGGTAATCGGCGCCGCGGCGCAGCAGGGCCGGGGATTTTTCCGGGTAGCGGGCGCCCATCTGTCGTACACCGGCGCGGGCGTTGTCGTGGTTGATCAGCGAGATGTCGCCGATGTCTTCCTCGAAGCCGTTGAGGTAGAAACCCAGTACGCCGAACAGGGCGTTGTCGGCATCGACCCGGCCTAATTGCCGTTGCCAGTCGGCGACGCTGACCAGGGAAAATGTGCGGCCGCTGTCACGAAACGACGCCACATAAGCGTCCCAGCTCAAGGGCTCGGGGTTGTGCAGGTTGAACACCGCCTGCGTTGGCTGATAGCGACTGGCGTGGAAGGCGATGAAGCGCGCCAGGAAGTCCACCGGCATCAGGTCGAAGTTGAGTGACAGATCCGGCACCTGACCGAGCTGGATCGAGCCCTTGAGCATCAGCATCAGTCGGTTCTTGTGGGGCTGGCAGACCCCGGTCAGGCTGTTGAAACTGATGTTGCCCGGGCGAAACAGATTGACCCACACCCCACGGTCACGGGCCCGCTGCAGGATCCGCTCCCCGACCCATTTGGACAGGTTGTAGCCGTTCTTGATGTAGATCGGTGGCGTCTCTGCGGCGGGCTGCTCCAGGACCTGGCCGTCGGCATCCAGGGCACTGGACGCCGACAGCGTGGAGACGAAGTTGAAGATCTTCTTGCTGCGCCCTTCACACAGGCGCAGGCATTCGAAGATCGGCTCCACGTTGTCCCGCGCCAAAGACTCGTAGTCGAGCACGTGATTGACATGGGCCGCGTTGTGCACCAATGCGCCGAAGGTGCGGTCGATGCGGGCATAGACATCGTCTGGCAAACCCAATTGCGGTTGGGTGATGTCGGCGGCGTAGACACTGACGCGGCTCAGGTCCAGGTGGTTCAGCCGATTGTCCCGCAGGGCCTGGGCGAAGCGTTCGGCCGCGCTTTGTCCACCCGATTCGCGCACCAGGCATGCGACTTCGGTGGCGCCCCAGGCCAGCAAGGCCTCAACGATGTGTACCCCCAGAAAACTGTTGGCCCCGGTCACCACCACCTTGTGCACATCACCACACCGGCTGACAGGCAGCGGATCGAGGTTGAGTTCCGCTTGCGCATCGATCAAGGCCTGGGGGCTGAGGGTCGATGTGCTGTTTTGCTCAGGATCGTCTAGCAACTTCGCCAGCGTCATCAGCGTAGGTGCTTCGATGAAGCGATTGATCGACAGGCTGCGCCCGAAGGCCTCGCGGACCCCGAGCAACAGTTGAGACAACAGGATCGAATGCCCCCCGAGATTGAAGAAGCTTTCATCGGTGGCGATGTCGTCGACGGGCAGCTCCAGCAACTCGGCCCACAGTTGCCGCAGCTGCGTTTCCAGAACGTTCTGCGGCTGGCGCCGATGGCTGCCGACTTGCACTGGCACCGCCGTGGCGAGCAAGGCCCGGCGATCGACTTTGCCGTTGCTGGTGTAGGGCAGGCTGGGCAGTTGCACGTAGGCCGCCGGGTGCATGTAGCTGGGCAGCGCGTTTTGTACATGCTCGCGCAAAGCCTGGAGGGCGGCGCCGGCCCGCTCTTCCCGAGGGTGAACCAGAAACGCCAGGATTCGCCGACGTTCATCAATGCCCACCGCTACTTGGCGAAACAGTTGGCTGTCGCGCAGGCAATGCTCGATTTCCTCGGGCTCGACCCGAAAGCCGCGAATCTTCACCTGGTTATCGCGCCGACCACACAGTTCAATGCCGTTGTCGGTCCATTGGGCGATATCGCCCGTGCGATAAACCCGCAGCGTTGCCCCGCCGGGCAGCGTCAGGTTGAGGTAGCGGCTCGCGGTCAACGCCGGGTCGTTCAGATAGCCGAGACCGACCCCAGGCCCGGCGATGTACAGCTCGCCCGGTGTGCCTTGGGGCACCGGTTGCAGCTGTTCATCCAGAATCAGCACCCGACCATTGGCGATGGGCACGCCGAGGTTGCGGTTGTTGTCGCCGACACCGAATTGCCGGGTGGTGACCAGCACCGTGGTTTCGGTCGGGCCGTAGATGTTGTGGAAACTGCACTGCGGTGCGAGCTGTTCGATCACGAACGGCTCACAGACATCACCGCCGGTAATCAGGTGTTCCAGCCCCAACGGCGCATCCAGTGGCATCACGCTCAGCAGCGCGGGCGGCAGGAAAGCGTGAGTGACGCGTTGTTGCTCAATCAATGCCACCAGTTGCTGCGGATCGCGCCGCTGGTCTTCGCTGGGCACCACCAGCCTCGCACCCTGGATGAAGGTCGGCAGGATATCCAGCAGCGATGCGTCAAAGTTGATGGTGGAGAACTGCAATGCCCGGCTGTCACGCTGTAAGCGGACATAGTCGCTATACCAGGCGCAGAAATGGCTGAGGTTGCGATGGCTGAGCAGCACGCCTTTGGGTTGGCCGGTGGTGCCGGAGGTGTAGATCGCCACGGCCGGTTCGTCGATGTCCACCACGCGGCGGATCAGCGAGGCGGGAATGCCGGGCTGGGGGGCAGGCAGCGTGCGCACATCCAGCGTCGGCAGCGATAGCTCGCCCAGGTCATTGTCACCGTCGTGCAGCAGCAGGTCCGCGTTGGCGTTCTCCAGGATAAAGCGCCGTCGTTGCGCGGGGTGTTGCGGGTCCAGCGGCAGGTACACCGCCCCGCAACCCAGTATTGCCAGGATCGCGGCATACAGGTGGGTGGACTTGGGCAGGCATACGCCGATGACCCCAGGTTTTGCCCCTGCCCGTTGCTTGAGTATCGACGCCTGCAAGCGCAACGCCAGACTGCGCAAGGACTTGTAGTCGACGAGCTGACCTTCGACCCACAGCGCCGGTTGCGTGCCGTCATCGAGGATGCGCTGTTCGATGTCATGCATCACCGGCACTTCGGCTGCAGCCAGCAACCAAGGCACTGGGGGCCGATTGAGTTCGTGCTCGAAGGCCAGCGGCTCCAACACATCCAGCCCGTGCAACGATTCATCGCAGGCGTCGGTCTGCACCGCCGGCCAGTGATCGAAACAGCCTTGATCCCGGGAAAGCTGGCTGACCAGTCGCGCCCCGTCCTCGACCACCGCCGCCAAGGTGCGCAGTCGCAAAGACTGGCCGTTGCCGCCGCCTTGCGCGGCGATCACTGCCCGGGACAACGGCCGGTGCGCGCTGTCACGAAAAACCACCATCGGCTGTGGCAGCGCCTGGCCGGGAAAAGCCTGGAGCGCCACGCGCACCTGAAGGCTTGAACGGGCGTCCAAGGTGCAGGGCAACGTCCCGTCATCAATCAACAAGTCGACCGCTGCGTGGTGGTTCGCTGATGCAAGATGCACAACACCGTGGCCGTGCAGTTCGAGCTCCTGGGCCAGGTCGGTCATGGCCTGGCTTGTGCCAGACAGTGCAATTTCGAGGCGTCTCATGGGCGGATCCTCATGGGGTCAGGTAGTCGGCCAGGGCGTCACGCACGCAGGGGGACGCCAGCATCGAGCTGCTGCGGAAAAAGCGCGTGATATTGCCCACCAACGGATGAAAACGATTGATGGGATAGGCCAGGGCACCGGCTTCTTCGCGCAGTGACTGACGCACCGATTCGTCGACGGGCAGCTGTGCGATCAGCTGGAAATCGAACGCCTGTTGCAGATCGCTCGCCAGATACTGGCCGATGAAACCGGGCATCAATCGTGCAATCGTCTCGCGGTCGGCTTCGGGCGCGCTGCGCCAGTAGATTTGCACCAGCCGCGTCCAGAACCCGGAGTGTCGACCCTCATCCAGCAAGTGGTCGGCCATCAGGCCCTTGATCGACGCCTTGACCGAATCATCCCGGGCGAAGGCTGCCACTTCGTTGGTCACGGTGTTCTCGGCAATGGCGATGCAGATCAGTTCCACGGCGCTGAGCAGATGCTCCGGGGCCTGGGCCAGCGTCGCCGGTATGGCGCGGCTGAGCTCGATCTGATCGGGCAATGGGATCGGTGCGATGCCGGTCATCTCGATGGTCTGTTGCATGAAGTCCATCGCCACCAGTGCGTGGTAATCCTCGTCCACCACCACCGTCATTGCGTCGTAGCGGCAGGCGAACGGGAATTCGATGCCGAAGCTGTTCTTGGCAATGCGCCGGGCGGTGTGGTCCACCAGCTCGGTCTCGAAGATCACCACATCGTTGATGAACTTGTAGAGGCTCTGCACCAGCGCAAAGTCGCGCAATTGCGGGCAGTGGCTAAGGAAGGTCTGGCTATGCACCAGCGGCTGACGGCTCATGGGGAAGATCAACTTGTCGTCGTCTTCGACCCGGCGCCGTGGCCGGGTGCGGATCGTGGCGCGGCTTTCCCAGGCGTCGGCGAAGGATTGGTATTCGACGGCGTTCATGGCGCCACCTGCGCAAGCGGTTGGGCCATGCTCTGCCGTAACCCGTCCCACAACGCGGTGCGGCTTTGGACGGCAGCGAGTGCGGCGGCCAGCACCTCGGTTTCGCGTTGCGGGTCGCCATCGATCAGCCGGGCCAAGAGTTTTTCCGCCGCGGGGCCGTGGTCCTCGGAATCGACCTCGATGTGCCGCTGCAGGTAATAACGAAACGTCGGCGCCTGATCCAGGCCGATGCCCCAGGCGTCCAGCATGCGCTGGAACATCTGCGGGATGACGCTCTCGCGACCATGCACGAAGGCGGCGGCCACGCTGTGGGCCGGTGCGTGCAGCGCGGTGTGCAGGGTCTGGCGGACGAACCGGGCCGCCGCCGGCTCCACCTCGACGCTCTCCAGGGCCGTTTCGGGACTGACGCCTTCCTGTTGCAGGGTGATGAACTGCTCAATGGCGCGAGTATCGGCGCCAACCTCCCGCATGGCGTCCAGGTACAGTTCGAAATGGCTGCAATAGCCGGCTCCGGGGCGGTCATCCGACTCCTCGCCCAGGACGATTTCGTTGATCAAACGTGCAGCGTGTGGGTCGGCTGGCGGTAACCAGGGCAGGTGGACACAGGTCAGCTCCCGTTGCAGCCGTTTGGTCAGTGACATGAAGTCCCACACGGCAAAGACATGGCTTTGCATAAAACGGCGCAGCAGATCGATTGATGTTATTTCGGAAAAAACCGGGTGTTCGCCAAGGGCATGTTTTTTCAGAGATAGTTGTTCTTTGGTGGGTAACATCGGAACGTCCTCATCAATGATGTTTGTTCGGAAAAGTCACCCGGCTTTAATAAAAAAGCGAGCAGGTGCCTGAACCGGAGTCCATAAGTTTCGAAAGTATGTAAGTGCTCGGCTTAACGGCGCATTTATGGCGTTTTGGTAAGGTTTTTCAGGCCTTGGCCATAAACGTAAGCGGTCGATAACGACTCGACGGATAAAAAACTAATACACCGAACAAGTAAGCAGCAAGTGTTTTTTTAATTATTTAAAGGGGGTTATTTATTGGGCGCGAAGAAGTGTGTTAAAACTTTTAATATAAGTTTTATTCAGGCGAAGCCGCTCCTTCCGATAGAGAAGTATCAGAATCGAAGAAGTTGAGTGAATGCCTCACTCGGAGCACTTCAGGGGACAGGGAAATAAGAAGTTGTTGTTTTATGGGGGGGACATCGGTCGGACTTCCGATCATCCCGCCGGTTGGACGGTGCTCCTTGCGTGTTGGCTTCGATTCGCCTGGCTGCGGCCAGGCGCTGACTTCTTCAGGTCTGTTTTTAATCGACAAACGCAAGAGTGGGCCCAAATCGATGGCAGTGCCATTGAACTGATGGGCGCAACAGGGCGCGGCTACGCTGCGGCCTCGTCAGGCGGGCGAGAAGCCCTGTAGGAAGGATGTGTAAGAAAGTGATGCGCCGGCCAAGGCGCGGGCATCAGGTCAACGGCTTGGTTGTTTTTCCAGGTAGCGGCGGATGGTGACGCAGGCTTTTTCCAGGTGCAGCTCCAGCAGGGCAACCGCTCTGTCGATGTCCTGGGCCGCAGCGGCCTCCAGCAGCGCACGATGATCGTCCTGGGTCAGTTTGCCCAAACCCATGGACGACAGATGAAAGCGCAAGAAGCGTTCTTCCTCATTGAGCTCTCGCTCGATCAGGTCCAGCAGTTTGCTGTTGGGCGCCTTGTGATAAAGCGACATGTGAAACAGGCGGTTGAGCCTGCCAATTTCAGCGTGATCGGTTTGGGCTTCCAACTGCTCGATGTAATGGGCGGCCATGGCCAGGTCTTCGGCATCGAGCAGGGGAATGGACAGGCGCAAGGCGAACGATTCAAGGACCGCACGCAGGGCGTACGTTTCGATCGCATTGTTGGTGATCAACGGGGCTACCACGGCGCCTTTGTGCTGAACCACATTGAGCAGTGATTGCGCCTCGAGCTGGCGCAAGGCCTCGCGTACGGGCATGCGGCTGACGCCGAACAGGTCGGCCAGTTCCTGCTGGCGCAGGGCGGTGCCGCAGGGCAGGCGCCCGTCGAGTATGGCCTCGCGCAGGGACTCTTCGATAATGGAACGTGCCTTGGCAGCGGGGATGGGCCCGTTGACCTGGATAGTGCTTAACGGTTTGGGCTTCTGTGTCACGACAACGCACCCTGACTGATGAGTAACGAAAGTTGGATCCAAGCCAACGTTAGTTACAGATTGCCAAGCCGTCAAAACTTCGCGGCCCCGGTTCCTGAACTAAAGTTTAGTCTGCTTGGGGTGATCGCACCTTGCCATTGTCTTTTGTCGGGCCAGGCTTCACCATCCAACGCATTTCCAACGGCCCTTTTTGGACGTATTTCCCTTGGCTGCACCTTTCCCTGTTCCCAGGTCCTTGCGCTGGCTGTGTTCGGCATTGTTGCTGGCCGGCCTCATGCTGGGCGGCTTGCAGGCTGACTGGGACTTTGCGCAGATCAGCCGGCGGGCGCAAGCGTTATATGGGCCATTGGGCGAAGGGCAGCAGCGGATCGATGCCTGGCAGCAGTTGTTGGCGACCCAGAAGCAGACGCCGGAGCTCGAGCAGCTCAAGGTGGTGAACCTGTTTTTCAACAAACGGGTGCGCTACGTCGAAGACATCGACCTGTGGCGTCAGGTCGATTACTGGGAGACCCCGATCCAGGCCTTGTGGAAAGGAGCCGGGGATTGCGAGGACTACGCCATTGCCAAGTACTTCAGCCTGCGTCGGCTGGGGGTGTCCAGTGACAAGCTGCGCATCACCTACGTCAAGGCGTTGCGGCAGAACCGTGCGCACATGGTGCTCACCTACTACGCGACCCCCGACGCCATGCCGCTGGTACTCGACAGCTTGATCGACGGCATCCTGCCGGCCAGCCAGCGGACTGATCTGTTGCCGGTCTACTCTTTCAATGCCGAGGGGTTGTGGCTGCCAGGCGCCAAGGGCAACAAGAAAGTGGGTGACACCAAGCGCCTGTCCCGGTGGCAGGATGTGTTGAAAAAAATGCAGGCCGAAGGTTTTCCGGTCGAGACGACTAACTAGGAGCGCGCGCTCAGATGTCTTTGTTCAAACAGCTTTTGATCGCTATCTGTCTGTTCCTGGTGGTTGCCTTCAGCGGCAGCTTCATGGTCAGCCTGGAAAGTTCGCGGGCCCAGTACGTCAACCAATTGCGCTCCCACGCCCAGGACGCGGCCACGGCGCTGGCGCTGTCGCTGACGCCGAACATCGACGACCCGGCGATGGTGGAGTTGATGGTCAGCTCGATTTTCGACAGCGGCTATTACGCGACCATCCGTGTGGTTGATGTCGCCACCGACAAAACCCTGGTCGAGCGCACCGGCACGCCCGACGCCGGCAACGTGCCGCAATGGTTCATCAAACTCATCGGCCTGGAGCCGGCCGGTGGCGATGCGATTGTCAGCCGCGGTTGGGAGCAGGCGGCGCGGGTCGAAGTGGTCAGCCACCCGATGTTCGCCCTCGCCAAGCTGTGGCAGAGCGCATTGGGCAGCCTGGGCTGGCTGCTGCTGTGCGGGGCGGTGAGCGCGGTGCTGGGGGCCTTGCTGCTGCGGCGTCAGCTCAAGCCGCTGGACTACATGGTGCATCAGTCCCATGCCATCGCCCGTCGCGAGTTCCTGAGCCTGCCGGAGCTGCCGCGCACCCCGGAACTGCGCCGGGTGGTGCAGGCGATGAACCAGATGGTCGAGAAGCTCAAGGCGCTGTTTCAGGAGCAGGCTGAGCGCAGCGAAAAACTGCGGGTCGAGTCTTATCAGGACACTCTCACGGGCTTGGCCAACCGGCGATATTTCGAAATGCAGCTCCACGCCCGGGTGAGCAATCCCGAGCAGGCCAGTTCCGGTTATCTGCTGTTGCTGCGGGTCAAGGATCTGGCCGGACTGAACCAACGGCTGGGCGGGCAGCGCACCGACCAGTTGCTCAAGGCCGTGGGCGAACAATTACAGCGTGAATGCGCCCGCTACCCTGAAACCCACAACCTGGTGACGCGCATTCGCGGCGGGGAGTTCGCCGTGCTGGCGCCGGGGCTGGTGCGCGAGGAAGCACTGCAACTGGCGCAGAACCTCGACAGCGCGTTGGCGAGCCTGCATGCCACCGGTGCGACCGACGTGGCTTCGGTGGCCTCCATCGGACTTGCCCCATTCGTTCATGGCGACTCGCCGCAAGCGGTGCTACAGCTCGGCGACCAGGCCCTGGCCCAGGCCGAAAGCCAGGGCGAACCGGGTTGGGCCTGCCTGGATCACAGCGCCTCGGCCAGCGTCGGTGACGATCATCATGCCTGGCACAATCTGCTTGACCAGGCCTTGAGCACTCAGCGCTTCGAGCTTTACTTCCAGCCGGTGGTGGCCGCCCAGGACACCCAAGTGGTGCTGCATTACAAAGTGCTGTCGCGGCTGCTGGACGAGCAGGGCCAGACCATTCCCGCCGGGCGCTTCCTGCCATGGTTGGAGCGCTTCGGCTGGACCGCGCGGCTGGACCGTTTGATGCTCGAACAGGTGCTCAAGCAAATGGCCGGGCACGAACAAGCCCTGGCCCTGAACCTGTCTTCCGCGACCCTGGCCGATCCGCAGGCGCTGAACAAAGTCTTTGAAATCCTACGGGCCCATTCCAACCTTGGGCCGCGCTTGACCCTGGAGATTGGTGAAGAGCAACTGCCGGAGCAAGTCGTGCTGGAGCAGTTGACCCGGCAGCTGCGTGAGCTGGGTTTCTCCCTGAGCCTGCAGCGTTTTGGTGGGCGTTTCAGCATGATCGGCAACTTGTCGCGGCTGGGGTTGGCTTACCTGAAGATTGATGGCAGCTACATTCGCGCTATCGACCAGGAGAGCGATAAGCGCTTGTTCATCGAGGCGATCCAGCGTGCTGCTCACAGTATTGACCTGCCGTTGATTGCTGAGCGGGTGGAGACTGAGGGGGAGCTGGCGGTGATTCGTGAGATGGGGTTGTTTGGGGTGCAGGGGCAGTTGGTTGGGGAGCCTCGGCGTTGGGGGTGAGGGTTGCTGGCGAAGCGGCCTATAGCCTTTTGACCGAGTACATATCCATTGCTGCGGTAACGGCCACTTAGGGTTCCGCCCTTACGGCGGGTCACTTTTGGCAAACGCCCGGAATGCCGGCCCAGCCAAAAGTGAGCCGCTGTAAGAGCGGAACCGCCAGTAGCCGTTACCGCAGAAACGGATATACACCCCCTCTAAAAGTAAGGTCCTAGGAGATTTCCTTCGAGTTGTGGCGAACTTGGTGAACTTGTCCGGCGTCTGCCCCGTGGCTAGTCTGGGTTTGTCACTGAAAAAACGGTGACACCGGCGTGCAAGCCGGTTAGAAAGACGCCCAACAATATCACCAGCCACTTATCGTGCATTCGTGCTCATGTTTTATGGCAGCTGTGTGCGGGAGACCTTCGGGTCTGCCGAGGTTTTTGGGCGTTGTCTTACTCGGTCTTGCACACTCGCACATAGCTGCCACCCTTCATCGCGTGCAAGCGAGCCAGGGCGGCTCTGAATTGAATAGGAAGCCCAAACCATGTTCAAAGCTACGCCTAACCCTCCACAGCCCTCATCCAAATCCCGAGTCGAAACCCTGCAAGCAAAAAACTCGACGAAGCCGCCGAGCGCGCTCTCGACTACTATCTCAAACCCAAACCCGTCGACGAGGCCCAAGCAGGCCAGCTCTTCATCGTATCCCCGAACATCGACACCGAAACCCTATTGGCCAATGCCTCCGAAGACCTGCTGTCCATCAGCGCCATCGCCGCCGACCTGGCTGATGACGTCGACGGCTCACGCCGCAGCGTGATCCTGGCGATCAGCCAAATGGCCGACGGGGTGCATTTGTTGGTGGAGCGGGCGATGGATCGGCTTGAGGTTCAAGCGCCGGGCTGACATCTGTG
>NZ_JBCNTJ010000024.1:0-78939 GCF_039581215.1 Pseudomonas halotolerans | reverse complement strand
GATGAACAGGCTGTAGTAGCGGTAGGCGACCAGGTAGATGGCCACGGCTGCGACGACGATCCAGAGGGCGTTGATCGCCTCCCCCCGACGCAATGCCACGACACCTAGGGCGCTCGCTCCCAAGACGGCCAGCAGGAGCCAGGGTATGTGGCGCAGCAGGCTATTATTATTTGTCATTTTTATATTCCGGCCAGGGTGGACAAGAAAGACAGCCATCGGAGTTTAGCGCTAACGAGAACAAAGGCCAGCCCCCGACCTTCGTCTGCCACCAGCCCAACGGTGACGACGGCGCGCCAGTTGGGTCTATAGTCAATCAATCTCCAGAAAGGAATACGTAATGAGCGAACGCCGCCGCTTCGTACGAATCGAGTTCCATGCCCGGACCGAGCTGAGTCAGGGCGAGGGTGAGGACAAACTGACTTGGCCGGTCGAACTGCTGGATCTGTCTCTCAAGGGCCTGCTGATCAAAAAGCCCGAGCCCTGGCTTGGCAATCCCGAAGAGACTTTCGTCGCCGACATTCACCTGAGCAATGAGGTGGAAGTGCGGATGGAAGTTCGGTTGACCCACGACGACCATGGCCACCTGGGCTTTGTCTGCGAGCATATCGACCTGGACTCCATCGCCCATCTGCGCCGGCTGGTGGAGTTGAACCTGGCCGACCAGGCTGAGCTGGAGCGGGAATTGGCGGCGTTGATTCATATCTGAATCAACAGCGATCCCTTGTGGCGAGGGGATTTATCCCCGCTGGGCTCTGTAGGAGCTGGCGAAGCCTGCGATCTTTTGATCTCTGACCTCTCACCTGGGACTCAAGCGTCGGTGGAAAGATCGCAGCCTCGTTGCACTCGACCGCTCCTACGAGCGCAGCCCAACGTGGATAAATCCCCTCGCCACAGGACCGCGGTATCACTCGAACAACGCATCCAGCGCCTGTTCCAGACGGGTGACGGCAATGATCTGCAACCCCGGCGGTGCTTCCTTCGGCGCGTTGCCCTTGGGCACGATGGCGCGTTTGAAACCGTGCTTGGCAGCTTCCTTGAGTCGCTCCTGCCCGCTGGGTACCGGCCGGACTTCGCCCGACAGCCCCACTTCACCGAACACCAGCAGATCGTGGGGCAGCGGCCGATTGCGCAGGCTGGACATGACCGCCGCCATCAACGCCAGGTCAGACGCGGTTTCCAGCACTTTGACCCCGCCCACTACGTTGAGGAAAACATCCTGATCGTGGGTAGGAATGCCACCGTGTCGATGCAGGACGGCCAACAGCATGGCGAGCCGATTCTGATCCAACCCCAAGGTGACCCGACGCGGGTTCGCCAAATGGCTGTCATCCACCAGCGCCTGCACCTCCACCAGCATCGGCCGGGTGCCTTCCCAGGTCGCCATGACCACGCTGCCCGGCACTTCTTCCTGGGCGCGCGTGAGAAAAATTGCCGAAGGGTTCGAGACTTCTTTCAAGCCCCTGTCGGTCATGCCGAACACACCCAGTTCGTTGACGGCGCCAAAGCGATTCTTCACTGCCCGCAACAATCGTAGGCGACCGTCGGATTCACCTTCGAAATACAACACGGTATCCACCATGTGCTCCAGCACCCGCGGGCCTGCGAGCGCGCCTTCCTTGGTGACATGGCCCACCAGGAAAATCGCCGTGCCACTCTGCTTGGCGTATCGCACCAGCAACGCCGCGCTTTCACGCACCTGGGACACACCGCCCGGCGCCGACTGCAGTTGCTCGGTGAAAATTGTCTGGATCGAGTCGATCACCATGACCTTGGGCTTTTCCAGGCGGGCCGTGGCGATGATGGTCTCGATGCACGTCTCGGTCATGACCCGCAGTTGATCCTGGGGCAGCCCCAGTCGCCGGGCGCGCATGGCCACTTGCTGCTGGGATTCCTCACCAGTGACGTACAGCGCCGGCATGCGCGTGGCCAGGTTGCACAAGGTTTGCAGCAGGATGGTGGACTTGCCGATGCCCGGGTCCCCGCCAATCAGCACGACCGAACCGTCCACCAGGCCACCGCCCAATACGCGGTCGAGCTCGCCGGAGGCGGTGGAAAACCGCGGAATTTCCTCGACGCTGACTTCGGCCAGGGTCTTGATTTGCGCCTGCTGACCGGCCCACCCCGTGCGACCGGTGGGGGCTGCGGCACCGCCACTCTCCACCATGGTTTCGGTCAAGGTGTTCCAGGCACCGCACTCACCGCACTGGCCGGCCCATTTGGGGAAGGTCGAGCCGCACTCGGTGCAGCCATACATGCGCTTTGCCTTGGCCATCTGAACTCCGGGATAAAAACCGCGATGATAGCCCACGCCGGGGTCAGCGCGGGGCCGGCATTCTGATTTCACCGTTGGCCAGCTTCGCAGCGGTATTGCCCAACGGATCCTGGGCCTGCAGGTCCGCCCCTTTGGCCGCCAAGGCGTCGAGCAACTCGACTCGCTTGAACAGGCCGGCGTACATCGCAGCGGTCTGTCCGGCGCCGTTGCGCTGATCCGGACTGCAATCGGTGGACAGTAAACGACGGGCAATCTGCACTTCGCCCTTGAAGATGGCGCCCATCAGCGCCGTATTGCCGCGTTTGTCCTGGGCGCAGGCATCGGCGCCGGCGGCCAGCAGCCGCTCCACCGCTGGGCCATGGCCGTGATAAGCCGCGAGGATCAGGGCGGTGTAGCCCTTTTCATCCTGGGTATCGAGCGCGTAACCGGCCTCGATAAAGGTCTCGAGAATCGGCACATCGCCGCGTCGGGCGGCGTCAAAGTAATAATTCTGCAATTGTTCTTGTACAGCCACCGAGTCGCTAGGCACGGGCTGATCGGCCCACACGCTCAACGACCAGATTGCGAGCATCGAAAACAGGAAGTTACGCAGCATGACATCTCCTTGGCGTAAGACTGCAGATGCAGGGTTGCGGGAGCATGACTTGCCCGCAATGCAGACAACTCGGTCTAGCTTCAGACCGCAGCGCCTGCTTCGCGAGCAAGCTGTGCTCCCACGGGTTATGCACGTGCCAGGCTGTGGATCAATCGCTGAGTTTTTCCGCCAGCGCCTTGACGCGGGCCAGATCGCCTTTGGCAACACGGGCCACGCCCGTGCCATATTCAGGGTCAGCCTTATAGAGGAACGACAGGATGATGTGCTTGCTCTCGTCATCGGTGGTCGCCAGTGACCCACCGAAGCTTTCAATCAGGTCATTGCGCTCTTTCTGGTTGAACGAGCGGTACAGATCACCGGCTTGCTTGAAGTTCTGCTCGCGCTGGATCTTCGCCTGCTGGGTGCTGCCAGTCAGCGCGGTCTCGCTGTAGCGTGCCGTGGGCTGTTCCTGACGCGGCATCAGGCGGCTCGGCTGATAGTTCACCCCGGTGCTGGTGCTGCCTGAGTTCATCGCGCCGTCCTGGTTGCCATTGTTGACCGCCACCTTCGGTGCATTGATGGGCAACTGAAGCGCATTGGGCCCCACGCGATACATTTGCGTATCGGCATAGGAGAACACCCGCCCCTGCAACAGGCGATCTTCCGAAGGCTCGATGCCTGGAACCAGATTGGCCGGCGCCATCGCCACCTGCTCGGTTTCCTGGAAAACATTCGCCGGGTTACGGTTCAAAACCATTTGCCCGACTTTGCGCTCAGGTACACCCGGCCAGATTTTAGTCGCGTCCAGGGGATCAAAATCAAAGGTGGATAGGTCCTGCGGGCTTAGCACTTGGACGTACAAATCCCATTTCGGAAAGTCGCCCTTATTAATATGACTCACCAGATCGTTAGTCATATGGCTGTAATCGTGCCCCTGAACTTTCACAACTTCTTTCGGATCGAGATTTTTCAGGCCCTGCAAACTTTTCCAATGAAACTTGACGTAGTGAACTTCACCCTTTGCGTTCACCAACTTGTAAGCATGCACACTGTTGCCGTCCATTTCACGATAACTGGCCGGCGTACCGGAGTTGGAATACAACTCGGTCAGCGTGCGCGTTGCTTCGGGCACATGAGAAAAGAAATCGAAACGGCGGGCGTCATCATCCAGGTTGGTCCGTGGGTCGGGTTTGAACGCATGGACCATGTCCGGAAACTTGATGGCATCGCGGATGAAGAAGGTCGGGAAGTTGTTACCCACCAAGTCCCAGTTGCCCTCGGCCGTGTAGAACTTGGTGGCAAAGCCACGGGGGTCACGCAGGGTTTCCGGTGAGTGGTTGCCGTGTACAACGGCAGAAAAACGCACGAACACCGGCGTGGCCTGGCCAGCGGCGAAGACTTTGGCCTTGGTCAGGTCACTGAGGTCGTTGGAGACTGTAAATGTGCCATGGGCACCGGTTCCTCGTGCATGGACCACACGCTCAGGGATGCGCTCGCGATCGAAGCGCTGGAGCTTCTGGATCAGTTGCACGTCTTGCAACAAGGTCGGCCCGTCAGGGCCGGCTGTTTGCGAATTCTGATTGTCGCCCACCGCCGCACCGTTATCGCGGGTCAGGGTGGCCGCATTGACGGACAAGGACAACAGGCTGGCGGTGAGCACAAAAAAGGCACGGCGATGGGGGAAAGTCCCGCCGCCAAGGGAAATGTTCATAGGCGTTTCCTCTGATGTTATAGAGCGCATCCATGTGCGCCTTGCAGAGGCTAGTGCTGGAAAAAGAAAAACCTAAATAGAAATGCCGCACCGATCCGATAGAAAAATCCTTATAGGGAATCGGCTCGAGACCACGTATCACGCGCGATTGGTGGCACTTTGTAAACTTTTCGCCCAGACCCGAGTCGATAACTGGAGGTTTGTAAGCAGGCGTTTCGAGCAGGACGCGTTGGGCTGATTTACACTGCCACCATCCACTTCATCTGTCACAAGGAACAACTCATGGGCGTGATTAACGAGTTCAAGGCCTTCGCGGTCAAAGGCAATGTCGTCGACATGGCCGTCGGGATCATCATAGGCGCTGCTTTCGGCAAAATCGTTTCGTCATTCGTGGGCGACGTCATCATGCCTCCGATCGGCCTTTTGATTGGCGGGGTGGACTTCAGCGACCTGGCCATCACCCTAAAGGCGGCACAAGGCGATGCGCCTGCGGTGGTATTGGCCTATGGCAAATTCATTCAAAGCACCATTGATTTCATCATTGTGGCGTTTGCCATTTTCATGGGCGTCAAGGCCATCAACCGCCTCAAGCGCGAAGAAGCCGTGGCCCCCAGCGCTCCACCGGTTCCGACCAAGGAAGAATTGTTGCTGAGCGAAATTCGCGACCTGCTCAAGGCCCAGAACGAGAGGCCCTGACTCACACTTCGCCGCCTGTGGCGTGGTTTTTGTCTCCACGCCACAGGCGCCTTTTTCTACCAATAGTTTTCCACGGCCACCTGACCTGGCCGACGGCTGAGACTCAGATGCAGGCCTCTGGCCTTGAGCAGCTTGCGCGTGTCATCAATCATCTGCGGATTGCCGCACAACATCACCCGCGAGTGTTCCGGCGTCAACTCGATGTCAGCCGCCCTTTCCAACTCGCCATTTTCGATCAGTGTGGTAATTCGTCCGCTGAGTGCACCGGGATGCTGCTCACGGGTGACGGTGGCGATGAAGCGAAATTTATGAACGTAGTCGGCCAGGTAATCGCGTTGGGTCAACCCTTTGATCAGGTCCTGGTACGCCAGCTCGCGTGCCTCGCGAACGCTGTATACCAAGGTGATCCTCTCGAATTTTTCCCATGCTTCGAAATCCTGGAGAATCGAAAGAAAGGGGGCGACGCCCGTTCCCGTGGACAGCAGCCACAAATCGCGCCCGTCAACAAAACGATCCAGCGTCAGGTAACCAAAGGCCTGGCGATCCACCAGCAGGCTGTCGCCTGGCTGCAGCCGGCTAAGTTCGCTGGTGAACTCGCCATCCGGTACCACGATGGAAAAAAATTCGAGGAATTCATCGAACGGCGAAGACACCATGGAATATGCCCGCCAAACGATAGTGCCATCCGCTTTGGTAACCCCCAGCCGGGCGAACTGGCCCGCCTGAAAACGAAAACCGCGATCCCGTGTGGTACGCAACGTAAACAGATGAGGTGTTACTGGCTGCACGTCGAGCAAGGTTTGCCGGGTAAACTTTTCTGAGCTGTCGATCATGAGCCACTCCAAGGGGACAAGACTTACAGTGTCCCGCAAAGTGAGGCCCTTCACCACTGACAGCGAATAGTGGCACTTTAGCTACTATCACCCCCCGTGCCGAATATATCTTCTACCAGACTTATACAAAGCGACATCTACTGTAAAATCAAACTCGATTAGTTTATGTCTTAAACATGTCAAACTGTAACCAAACAAAAAAAAGTTCACTCAAAATTAAGAATAGTCCTACACTAAAAATTCGCATCATGGATTGGATCCGCATGGACGAACTCAACCCAGGAGAAAGCGATGGACAAGTGGAAGGACTTGCTGTTGAGGAAGTTATCCTGTGAAAAGGACTTGCAGACGGCCTATCGTCTGGTCCTGAATTTCTTTAACAATCAGGGATTTGAATATTGTGCATTCTCAGCTTATCTCGGAAGCCCAGACAAGCATACCAACAGGGTGAACCTGAATAACTACCCTTATGGATGGGACAGACTTTATGAACAAAACGGCTATGCCTTGACTGATCCATTAGTAGCACATTGCAATCAATCACCGCTTCCTATCTTGTGGGATGAGACTGTCTTTGCTCAGGCCCCCAAGTTGTGGCGCGAACTTAATCGACAGGGACTCAAGTATGGCTGGACCCAGGCCGTTCATGATGAACAGGGGGCACATTGCAGCCTTTTCAGCCTGGCCCGGACTCATTGTCCCATCGATATCGACGAGCACTACGCAAATCTCGGCTATGCCATTTTCGCCAGTCAAAGACTGCATGCACTGGCCAGCAAAAAACTGGCTGATGCTGTCGTGACCCCACAAAAATGTCATTTATCACCCAGAGAGATCGAAGTATTGAGGTGGTCGGCCGAAGGCAAGACAGCCTCGGAAGTGGGCAGAATCCTTTGCCTCTCCGAGCGCACCGTGAACTTTCATGTGTGCAGTTGCATGCGAAAGCTGAACGTCAACAACAAAATCTCAGCGGTAGCCAAAGCGGCCCACATCCATGTGATCTGAACCGTATGGCGTTCTTACCCACCTGAAAAACCCGCGAGTAATGCCTGGCAAAAAAACGTACCATTTACGGCTCCACTTGAATGATGACGCGCCAAGCACGCGACGCAGTTCATTCAGGCGGTCCCGCTGAGACACCTGCCCCAGGGCAGCGGGACATTCGTTGATCTCCAGAGTCCCAGCCATGCCCTTGCTCGACAGTCCCTTCGCCCAACTTGACCTGATCCGCCAACCCGAACAGCAGAATGAACCGCTGCAAGCTTTCGACGCGGCCGATGAATACCTGCTCGCGTATCTGGCCGAGCAATCGCCGCTCGCCGCTACCCGGGTCCTGGTTCTCAATGACAGCTTTGGTGCCCTGGCGGCGAGCCTTGTCGGCAAGGTTGAAGTCATCAGCAGCAGTGACTCGTACCTGGCCTTGCATGCGCTGGAGAAAAACCTGGTGCGCAACGGCCTGCCCTTCGATGCGCTGCCGACGTTGCCGGCCAGTGAGCCGTTGACCGGGCCTTTTGACCGCGTCCTGATCAAAGTGCCGAAAACCCTGGCCCTGCTGGAAGAACAATTGATTCGCCTGCAAGGCCAACTGGCCCCTGGTGCCCAGGTGATTGCCGGGGCTATGGTCAAGCATCTGCCCAGGGCCGCCGGTGACCTGCTAGAGCGTTACATTGGCCCGGTGCAGGCTTCGCTGGCCGTGAAAAAAGCTCGCCTGTTGATCGCCACGCCACAAGCGCTATCGCCACAAACCCGAGTGCCGGCCACATCGCCGTACCCCACTCGCTACTGGCTGGAAGAACCGAAGATCGAATTGCTCAACCACGCCAACGTGTTCTGTCGCGAAGGCCTGGACATTGGCACCCGGGCATTTCTGCCACACCTGCCAAAGAACTTGGGCACCGCCCGCGTCGCGGACCTGGGGTGCGGCAACGGTGTACTGGCAATCGCCAGCGCCCTGCAGAATCCCGAGGCCGACTACACCCTGGTGGACGAGTCGTACATGGCCGTGCAGTCGGCCACCGAAAACTGGCGCGCCGCCCTGGGCGAGCGTGAGGTGACAATACGGGCCGGGGACGGTCTGGCCGGGCAAGAGGCGCAGTCATTGGATGTGGTGCTGTGTAATCCTCCCTTCCACCAACAGCAGGTGGTGGGGGACTTCCTGGCCTGGCGAATGTTTCAGCAGGCGCGCGAAGCACTGGTGGTCGGCGGCGCGCTGTACATCGTCGGCAATCGGCACCTGGGCTACCACAGCAAACTGGCGCGGTTGTTCCGGGGTGTCGAACAAGTGGCCGCGACCCCGAAATTCGTCATCCTCAAGGCCCGCAAATAATCTAGCCTTCCGGGGAGAGTCAGTGGGTGGTGAGCCCCGCGGCATTCATGAACATCCGCATCAGGCTGGCGACAATAAACAGCGCCAGCACACTGCCGGCCCAGATCAGCGCCAGCCAGCCAAGCCGCTGCCAGAGCGGCTTCTTTTCAGCCGCTTCGATGTCTTTCAAATCAGGCTTGGCCATTTTCAGTGCCTCGCTTTTCAATCAATGGTAGCCGTCGTCATGGGTCACCTTGCCCCGGAACACGTAATAGCTCCAGAAGGTGTACACCAGGATCAAAGGAATGATGAACAACGTCCCGACCAGCATGAACCCCTGGCTTTGGGGCGGTGACGCCGCATCCCAGATAGAGATGGACGGTGGCACGATGTTCGGCCACAAGCTGATACCCAGGCCGCTGTAACCAAGGAAGATCAGTGCCAGCGTCAGAATGAACGGCGTGTAGTTGGCATTGCGGGCAACGGCGCGAAACAACCCATACATGGTCACCAGCACCAGGATCGGCACCGGCAGGAACCAGAACAGATTCGGCAGGGTAAACCAGCGCGCCGCAATATCGGCGTGGGCCAGCGGAGTCCAGATACTGACGATACCGATCACCGCCAGCACCCCGAACGCCAGCGGCCTGGCCAGGTTATGCATCTGCTCCTGCAACTTGCCTTCGGTTTTCATGATCAGCCAGGTGCAGCCGAGCAAGGCGTAGGCGACGATCAAGGCCAGGCCACAGAAGACGGTGAACGGTGTGAACCAGTCCAGGGAGCCGCCGGCGAACTGGCGATCGACCACTTCGAAGCCATCGATGAACGCCCCCAGCGCCACGCCCTGGAAGAAGGTGGCCGTCAGGGAACCGCCGATGAACGCCTTGTCCCACAGATGGCGCTTGTCAGCCTTGGCCTTGAAGCGAAACTCAAAGGCCACGCCGCGAAAGATCAGG
This sequence comes from Pseudomonas halotolerans, assembly GCF_039581215.1. Lineage (NCBI taxonomy): Bacteria > Pseudomonadati > Pseudomonadota > Gammaproteobacteria > Pseudomonadales > Pseudomonadaceae > Pseudomonas > Pseudomonas halotolerans. The sequence continues at coordinate 69,592 of NZ_JBCNTJ010000024.1, read as the reverse complement.
CCGATGAGCATCAGGATCAACGGCAGGTACAGCGCCGAAAGCACCACCGAATAAGCCAGCGGGAACGCTCCGAACAGGCCCGCACCGCCCAGTACCAGCCAGGTTTCGTTACCGTCCCAGACCGGTGCCACGGTGTTCATCATCACATCGCGATCACGCTCGCCCTTGATGAAGGGGAAGAGAATGCCGATGCCCAGATCAAAGCCATCCATGACCACGTACATCATGATGCCGAAGATAATGACCACGGCCCAGATCAGCGGAAGATCAATACCCATGACTCAATTCCCCTTGTGCGAGCTGACGTTGTGGTCCGGTTCGTCGTCGCCATCGTCGGCGGCCGACAATGGACGGGCCGGGGTGCGTTTCTGGCCTGGGCCACCATCGGCCGGCTCGTCTTCGTGGGCTTCCGGCCCTTTGCGCACCAGACGCAGCATGTAGCTCAGGCCCGCTCCGAACAGCGCGAAATACACCACGACGAACAGCACAAGCGTGATACTCATCTGGGCAAAGCTGTGGCCGGACGAAGCATCGGCCGTGCGCATCAGGCCGTAGACCACCCAGGGTTGGCGGCCGATTTCGGTGGTGAACCAGCCCGCCAGGATCGCAATCAGTCCGGACGGGCCCATCCACAGCACCATGTAAAGAAAGGGTCGGGACTGGTAGAGCCGATCGTTGCGGCGCAGCCACAGGCTGCACAGGCCGGTAAAGATCATCAGGAGCCCCAGGCCCACCATGATCCGGAACGACCAGAACACGATGGTCGAATTCGGTCGGTCTTCAGGTGGGAACTCCTTGAGGGCCGGCACCTGCTTGTCCAGGCTGTGGGTCAGGATCAGGCTGCCCAGATACGGGATTTCCACGGCGAACCGGGTCTTCTCAGCCTGCATGTCCGGCCAGCCAAACAGAATCAGCGGGGTTGGCTCGTTGCCGACGTTTTCCCAGTGCCCTTCGATGGCCGCGATCTTGGCCGGTTGATGCTTGAGGGTATTGAGCCCGTGGAAGTCGCCGATGACCGCCTGTATCGGCGCCACCAGCAACGCCATCCACATCGCCATCGACAGCATGCGGCGGATGGCCGGGGTATCCCGACCGCGCAACAAGTGCCAGGCTGCTGACGAACCGACGAAAAACGCCGTGGCGACAAACGCGGCCGTGGACATGTGCAACAGGCGATAAGGGAACGAGGGGTTGAACACCACCGCCAACCAGTCCACCGGGATGACCCGACCATCGATGATTTCGTAACCCTGAGGGGTTTGCATCCAGCTGTTGGAGGACAGAATCCAGAACGTCGAGATCAGCGTGCCGATCGCCACCATGACCGTGGAAAAGAAATGCAGGCCGCGCCCGACGCGATTCCAACCGAACAGCATGACCCCCAGGAACCCCGCTTCAAGGAAGAACGCCGTGAGCACCTCGTAGGTCAGCAGCGGCCCGGTGACCGCGCCGGCGAAGTCAGAGAAACGACTCCAGTTGGTGCCGAACTGATAGGCCATGACCAACCCGGATACCACCCCCATGCCGAAGTTGACGGCAAATATTTTCGACCAGAAGTGGTACAGGTCGCGGTAGGTGTCGTCGCGGGTCTTGAGCCACAAGCCCTCGAGCACCGCCAGGTAACTCGCCAGGCCGATGGTGATGGCCGGGAACAGGATATGGAACGAGATGGTGAACGCGAACTGGATTCGGGCGAGATCGAGCGCCTCCAAACCGAACATAAGTCTTCCTCTGTCAGGTAAAACCGGCTGCGGGCGGGGCTTGCATCGCAACCTCCAGGGATATGGAGTGCGACGCTTTTCAAATCGTTCTTTTTTTAAACCGTCACAACGCAGGAACATGGCCGGATGGCCGCCAGCCCAAGGCCCGGAGGGCATTGACCTGGATCAAGCAATGTTCAAAGAGTAGTCGCATTATGGCCGATGGACGGCGTGGTCTTTTGTCGCGTGACAGGTTGTCTCAGTGCGCGATAGAGCTGTGGGCATCGGTGAAGTCTCTTGTGGCGTGGGGATTTATCCGCGCTCTGTGGGAGCAAAGCTTGCTCGCGAAACAGTCACCTCCGATATCTGAACGACCGCGTCGCCCTCATCGCGGGCAAGCCTTGCTCCCACACAGGGATAATTCCCTCGCCACAAAAATCGCATCTCGATCTAAATCGATGCTTGGCTAACTATTTTTCCTGCAACCGCAACCTCCGGTTACAACTCGGTGATAATCTCGATGCCCTCATCATCGGACCCGTCATAGATGCCCAGCCAAGCGCCATTGCTGCTCCGCCACCATCGCCCCTTCATCGCCTTCTGGCTGGCCCGTATCTTCACCGCCAGTGGTTTCCAGATGCTCACCGTGGCCATCGGCTGGAACCTCTATCAACTGACCGGCAACGTTTTGGACCTGGGCCTTGTCGGGTTGGTGGAGTTCGCTCCCCGGGTACTGTTCATGCTGCACACCGGGCATGTGGCCGACCGCTATGATCGCCGCAAAGTCGCGGCGATCTGCCAGTCGTTGCAGGCAATGATTGCCCTGGCGCTGGTCATCGGCAGCGCCACTGATAACGTCACGCGGGAGATGATCTTCATCCTCGCCTTCCTGCTCGGCGCCGCTCGCTCGTTTGAGATGCCCACCACCCAGGCGCTGCTGCCGAGCATCGTGCCGGCCGCGCTGTTTCCCCGCGCCGTCGCCGCCGCGCAGTCGGCCCAACAGTCAGCGACCATCGTCGCCCCGGCCCTGGGCGGCCTGCTCTATGCCTTTGGCAGCGTGTGGGTCTATGGGCCGACCGTGTTGCTCTACGTCATCGCCTGCTGCTTGATGCTCAACCTGCCCGCCCGCCAGACGCCGCTGAATAAAGGCAAGGCAACCATGGATTCGTTGCTGGCCGGGATTCGCTTCATTCGCAGCCGGCCGGACATTCTCGGGGCGATTTCCCTGGACCTGTTCGCGGTCCTGCTGGGCGGCGCCACGGCGCTGCTGCCGGTGTTCGCCAAGGACATTCTGCTCACCGGCCCTTGGGGTCTGGGCCTGCTGCGCTCGGCACCGGCGGTGGGGGCTTTGCTGATGTCGCTTTGGCTGGCGCGGTTTGCCGTGGAGCGCAAGGTCGGTCGAGTGATGTTCACCGCCGTGGGCGTGTTTGGCGTCGCCACCATCGCCTTCGGTCTCTCCACTTCATTCTGGTTCTCGTTGGCAGTGCTGGTGGTGCTGGGCGCGGCAGACATGATCAGCATGGTGATCCGCGCCTCCTTCGTGCAGTTGGAAACGCCGGACGAAATGCGCGGCCGGGTCAGCGCGGTGAACGGGCTGTTCATCGGCGCCTCGAACCAGTTGGGCGAGTTCGAGTCCGGCCTGACCGCCCACTGGTTCGGCACCGTGCCGGCGGTGGTCATGGGCGGTGTCGGCACGCTGGTGGTCACCGGGGTCTGGATCAAATTGTTCCCGACCCTGGCCAACCGTGACCGGATGCACGAACCGGTAGAAGCCGCGAAAACCTAAAGCAATTTATCGAGTGTGATGGGAAAGTCCCGGACCCGCTTACCGGTGGCATGATAAATCGCATTGGCCACGGCCGCCGCCACACCGACAATGCCGATCTCACCGACACCCTTGGAGCCGAGGGCATTGACGATCTCGTCGCGCTCATCGACAAACACCACGTCAATGTCACCAATGTCCGCGTTAACCGGCACGTGGTACTCGGCCAGGCTGTGGTTCATGTGCCGGCCGAGGGCGTGGTCGGTCAGGGTTTCTTCGTGCAACGCCATGCCCACGCCCCAGACCACGCCGCCAAGGATCTGGCTGCGGGCGGTTTTCGGGTTGATCACCCGTCCGGCGGCGATGGCGCTGACCACCCGATTGACCTTCACCGTGCCCAAGTCTTCATCCACCAACACTTCGACAAACACCGCCGAATGCGTCGCCGTGGCGTAGGCTTGGCGTTTTTCCTCCGGCTCGGCAGTGACCTGAACCTGCAAGGGCACTTCGCCGCTTTTTTGCGCCAACTCTGCCAACGAAACACAGGCATCGCCCAATTGGAGCTGGCCGTCGGCAAACGTCACTTGCTCAAAGGTCGCGCCGGCAAAGGACGGACAGGTCTGCCGCGCCACAGCCAGCAGTTTTTCCTTTAAGGCTTCACAGGCCTGCTGCACGGCGGTGCCCACCGACGAGACGGTGAACGAACCGCCCTGCAGCGGCGCAGTCGGCAGCGATGAGTCACCGAGGATAAAAGTGACATTTTCAAGGGAAACGCCTGACGCTTGGGCGGCGATCTGGGTCATGACCGTATAGGTGCCGGTGCCGATGTCAGTGGTGGCGCTGCTGACGGTCAACTTGCCGGTGGCGTCCAACGACGCTTTGGCGCTGGCTTTCTGCTGCATGGCCTCCCACACACCGCCCGCCATGCCCCAACCGACCAACTGCCGACCTTCACGCATGCTGCGCGGTTCCGGGTTGCGCTTGTCCCAGCCGAAACGACGGGCACCTTGGGCATAGCATTCACGCAACTCCTTGCTGGAATAGGGTTTGCCTTCGTTCTCGTTACGCTCGGCATAGTTGAGCAACCGCAGTTGGATCGGGTCGATCGCCAGGGCACAGGCCAGTTCATCCATGGCGCACTCCAGACCGATCAGTCCCAGGGCAGCGCCAGGGGCGCGCATGTCCAGCGGCGTATAGACGTCCAGCGGCACCAGTTTGTAGGTCAACTCAACGTTGTCGCAGTGATAGAGCATGCCGCTCCACTCCACGACATGTTCAGTGAAATCTTCAAACCGTGAGGTCTGGCCGATGGCCGTATGCGCCACGGCCAGCAGCCGCCCGTTGGCCGCGGCCCCCAGTTGCACGCGCTGAAAGGTCCGTGGCCGATAGCCAAACGTAAACATCTGCTGACGCGTCAGACTGACCCGCACCGAGCGCTTGAGCGCCAGCGCCGCCATCACCGCCAGGGGCAGTTGATACTGTGGCCGCAGCCCGGAACCGAAAGCGCCGCCCACATAGGCGGCAAATACGCGCACCTGGTCTTGCTCAAGCCCGAAGACCTTCTGCACATAGGCCTGGCAGTTTTGCGTGCCTTGAGTCTTGTCATGGATGTGCAGGCTGCCGTCAGGCTGATACAGCACGGTGGAGGCATGAGGCTCCATCGGGTTGTGGTGTTCGATCGGTGTGCTGTAGGACACGTCCACACTGAGGGCCGAACTGGCGTACTCGCCCTGAAAATTCCCACGGGGCTTGGGCAATTCGGCCGGTGCCGGATGGGCTTCGTTTTGCAGGATTGCCAGATCGGTCTGATGGTCCTGGGCTTCATATTCGATTTCAATCAGCGAACCGGCGTAGCGGGCCAGCTCGAGATTTTCAGCGATCACCAAGGCCAATGGCTGGCCACTGTAGAGTACCTGATCGTTATACAGCGGTCGGAACGGCGAACCCTCCGCCGCATCGGCGTCTTGGTAAGGCTCGTCGTAGCTGGCGATCCTGGGGCGGTTGGTGTGGTCGATCACCGTGACCACACCGGGCAACGTCAACGCTCGGCTGGCATCGATGCGCAGCACGCGGCCACGGGCGATGCTGCCGGAGACGACACTGCCGTGCAGCAAACCGTCCTCGGGGTATTCGCCGGCATATCGGGCCTGGCCGGTGACCTTGAGCAGGCCATCGACCCGGTCCAGCGGTTGCCCTATGGATTTGCTCGAAGCATTCATCAGGCGTGTCCTCCCACCAGTGCGGCATCGCTCAAAGCGCGGACCACTGCACGGCGCGCCAGTCTGACCTTGAAGCCGTTATGTTCCAGCGGCTCGGCGTTTTGCAACAGCGCGTCAGCGGCAGCCGTGAAGGTTTCGCGGCTGACGGTCTGGCCGCTCAGCCAACTCTCCACGGCCCGGTCGCGCCAGGGTTTGTGAGCAACGCCACCCAGGGCCAGGCGCGCCTGGCGGATCACCGGTCCGTCCAGCTCCAGCGCCGCCGCCACCGAAACCAGCGCAAAGGCGTAGGACGCCCGATCGCGAATTTTCAGGTAATGGCTGTGTTCAGCGAAACCGGCGGCAGGTAACTCAATGGCGGTGATCAGTTCATCATCGGCCAGTTGGTTGTCCCGTTCCGGGGCATCGCCGGGCAGGCGGTGAAAGTCAGCGAACTCGATGGTCCGTGCCCCGCCTCGACCGATAACATGGACAACCGCCTCCAGGGCAGCCAGCGCCACACACATGTCGGAAGGGTGCGTGGCGACACATTGATCACTGGCCCCAAATATCGCGTGCATACGGTTCAAGCCGTCCCTAGCCGGGCAACCGCTGCCGGGGCGCCGCTTGTTGCACGGCACGTTTGCGTCATAGAAGTAATAACAGCGGGTGCGTTGCAGGAGGTTACCGCCGGTGCTGGCCATGTTGCGCAACTGCGGCGAGGCACCCGCCAGGATGGCCTGGGAGAGCAGCGGGTAGCGGCGCTGGATCCAGGGATGCCAGGCCAGGTCGGCATTGCTCACCAACGCGCCGATCATCACCCCGCCGGAAGGGGTTTCACTGAGGTCCGCCAGGGGCAGCCCGGTAATGTCGATCAGGTGCTCGGGGCGGGTGAGGTTTTCTTTCATCAAGTCCAGCAGGTTGGTGCCACCGGCAATGAAGCGGGACACCGGGCTCGACAAGTCGACGGCGGCCTGCACGGTGTCGGGCTTGCTGTAGTGGAAAGGGTTCATTGATCACCTCCCTGCTGCTGGCAGAGCGGCAATGCCTCTTCGATAGCGTCACGGATGTTGTTGTAGGCGCCGCACCGGCAGAGATTGCCACTCATCAGCTCGCTGATCTGCCCGCCCGTCTGTGCCCGGCCTTCGTTGGCCAACCCCACCGCAGAGCAGATCTGCCCAGGCGTGCAGTAACCGCACTGGAAGGCGTCGTGCTTGATGAAAGCCTGCTGCATGGGATGCAGCTGATCACCGTTGGCCAACCCCTCAATGGTGGTCAGCTCAGCGCCGTCGCACATCACTGCCAGCGTCAGGCAGGCGTTGATCCGCTTGCCGTCGCGCAGCACCGTACAGGCGCCACATTGACCGTGGTCGCAGCCTTTCTTGCTGCCCACCAGATCCAGTTGCTCACGCAGCAGGTCCAGCAGCGTGGTCCAGGGCAGCACGTGCAGTTCGCGTGCCTGGCCATTGAGCGTCAAGCGAATCGGATGGCGGACGAAGGACGCCTGTGTCGTTTCGGACAAGGTCGCGCTCATAAACACCTCACGGTTAGTCGTACACTCGCGGCGTTTTCGCAAACCGCCGTCATAAGGGGTACGACTTCGGGGTGGGGTGAGCGTTCAAGGCAATTTCGACGCGCCGAAAAAGCGTTAGCCATCGCGGGACACACAGATTTATCTGGCACGTGCGGTATCTATGTACCGCACCGAGTGTAATGTATCGCCTTACACTCGATTCCATGATTAAATCCTTCCGACACAAAGGCCTCAGGATCTTCTATGAAACGGGTTCGACCCGTGGAATCCGGGCTGACCATGGAAAGCGCCTGGCTCGCATGCTCCAGTTCATGGACCGGGCGCAGTCGCCTGACGACTTGGATATCCCCGGATGGCGACTGCATCCGCTCAGGGGTGAGCGGGTTGAATACTGGTCGCTGAGCGTTTCGGGAAACTGGCGAATTATTTTTTGTTTTAGCGGTTCGGATATCGAACTGGTCGATTATCTGGACTATCACTGACAGGAGGCTGGAACATGCCCATGCACAATCCGCCACACCCTGGCGAAACGCTACTGATGGATGTGTTGCCCGAACTGGGCATCACAGTCACCGAGCTGGCGCGGCATTTGGGCTTCGCCCGGCCGCATCTCTCTCGGGTATTGCATGGCCATGCCCCCGTCAGCCCCGATCTGGCAGTGCGCCTGGAACGTGCCGGGATCGGCAAGGCCAGGGTCTGGCTGGGCGTCCAGACGGACTATGATCTGTGGCAAGCCGAACAACGTGAACACCCCTTGATCGAACCTTTCCTACAGCACGCTTGACGCCCGTCAGGCCAGCAACTCCGCCGCCACCACACCCCTCACGCCCTTGCCGCTGAGTTGCTCCACCAGCGTCAAGGCAAACGCCAGCGCGGCGGCCGAGCCTTGGGCGGTGACGCAGTTGCCGTCCACTACCACCGGCTGATCGACGAAATTGCAACCGGACAGTTGCTGGCTCACGGCGGGCAGGCAGGTCATGCGGCGCTGGCGCAGTACGCCGAACGCTTGCAAGGCCAGGGCCGGGGCTTCGGCAATGGCGGCGAAGACACGTCCGGCGGCGGCCTGGTCCTTGACCAATTGTTGCAGAGGCTGGTGCGCCGCCAGGTGTTGAGCACCAATGATGCCGCCCGGCAGGACGATCAGGTCAAAGTCCTGCGCCAACAAGTCCACCAGCATGCCATCGGCGGTCAACCGCGTGCCACGGGCGCAAGTCAACATCCGCCGCCCTTCGATACTCGCCACCACCACTTCGACCTGAGCCCGGCGCAGCACATCGATCAACGTGACGGTCTGCAAATCGTCGACACCTTCGGCGACGGCAACCAGGGCTCGGGGGATCTTGGTTCCAGGAATCATGGGCGCTCTCCGCTGGGTGATGCTTGTAGTGTAGGAGTTGCCGAAGGCTCGGGCCGGGTTCGGACGATCTTTTGACCTTCGGCTTGGGACTCAAGCGCCGGGGAAAAGATCGCAGCCTCGCTTCGCTCGACAGCTCCTACAGGGGACCGACGGGTCATTTTATGTACAGCTGGGTCGCCATCCGGTTGCCTGGGGCGTTGATCGACTGGTTGCTGAAGCTGAAGGTACCTTCCTGCTTGCCCTTCAGATCGAAGATGTACAAATAGCCGACCGTTTGAGTCCCGTTCGAGCAGTCATTCAGGTTGCCATTGCTGAACGCACACACCGGCGAGCGGGTGCCATCGACGTCAAAGCCGTCCAGCGTGACATGGGGCTGACGGCCATAACCCACCTCCAGCACATAGACCTTGATACTCGGGCCGCTGTGATTGCAACGAGTCTGCGCCTGCCCTTGGGCGATGTCTTCGAAGCCACAGGCGGGCGACTCGACCTTGAGCACCTTGACCTCGCTCAGGGGCGGCGCCGAAGCGGCATTGACGACCTGCGAATGCAGCCCCAGGCCCAGCGCACATGCCCATGCGGCCAACAGGTGTTTTTTCATACGATGCATAAAGACCTCCCGGAACCGCGCGCAGTATGGCCCACTTGGCGCGTCGGCAAAACATCGACGAGGATCGCAGCCATTGCGCCACGCTGCTGGTATGATGCGCGGCTTTTTCCGACCCGCAGAAAATTCCCGAGCGCCCCTGGCGGTCTGTGCTTTGCTGTTGAGGTCGATACATTCACGGCGCCCGGCGCGCCACGGGGAGCAGACATGCTGGAAAGGCTGTTTCAACTCAAGGCACACAACACCAACGTGCGGACCGAGATTCTGGCGGGCGTCACGACCTTCCTGGCCATGGCCTACATTCTGTTCGTCAACCCGAGCATCCTCGGCGAAACCGGCATGGACAAGGGCGCGCTGTTCGTCGCCACCTGCCTGGCGGCGGCCATCGGTTCCGCAACCATGGGGTTGATCGCCAACTACCCGATCGCCCTCGCGCCGGGCATGGGCCTGAACGCCTTTTTCACCTACACCGTGGTCCTGCACATGGGCCATACCTGGCAGGTGGCGCTGGGCGCGGTGTTCATTTCCGCCGTGTTGTTCTTCCTGCTGTCGATCTTTCGCATCCGCGAATGGATCATCAACAGCATCCCGCTGCCCCTGCGCTCGGCGATCGCCGCCGGTATCGGCCTGTTCCTGGCGCTGATCGCGCTGAATAATGCCGGCATTGTGGTGAAAAACCCGGCGACCCTGGTTGGCCTCGGTGATCTGAAACAACCGGCGCCGATCCTCGCTACCCTCGGTTTCATCCTGATCGTCGGCCTCGAAGCGCTTAAGGTGCGCGGAGCGGTGCTGATCGGCATCCTGGCGGTCACCCTCGCCTCGATCCTGATGGGCTTCACCCCGTTCGGCGGAATCATGTCGATGCCGCCATCGCTGGCGCCGACCTTCCTGCAACTGGACATCAAGGGCGCCCTGGACATCGGTCTGGTGAGCGTGATTTTCGCCTTCCTGTTCGTCGACCTGTTCGACAATTCCGGCACCCTGATCGGCGTCGCCAAGCGCGCCGGACTGATGGGCAAGGACGGGCACATGCCGAAAATGGGCCGGGCGCTGATCGCCGACAGCACCGCCGCCATGGCCGGCTCGCTGCTGGGCACCTCCACCACCACCAGCTACATCGAGTCGGCAGCGGGCGTTAGCGCCGGCGGGCGCACCGGCCTGACCGCCATCGTCGTGGCGGTCCTGTTCCTGCTGGCGCTGTTCTTCTCGCCACTGGCCTCCAGCGTCCCGGCCTTCGCCACCGCACCGGCGCTGTTGTTCGTCGCCGTGCTGATGACCTCGGGCCTGGCGGAAATCGACTGGGACGACATCACCGTGGCCGCTCCCGTGGTGATTACCGCGCTGGCGATGCCGTTCACCTATTCCATCGCCAACGGCATTGCCTTCGGCTTCATCGCCTGGACCGCCATCAAACTGGTGTCTGGCCGTGGCCGTGAGCTGAACCCGGCGCTGGTCATCCTGTCGATTCTGTTCGTGATCAAGTTGGGTTGGTTCAACGCATGACTTTTGATTCCCAGGCCTACGCCGCTCAACTCCAGGACAAGGTCAGCCGCTTGCGTGACCTGCTGGCCCCGTTCGAGGCACCGCAGCCTGCGGTGTTCGACTCACCGCTGGAGCACTTCCGCCTGCGGGCTGAATTCCGCCTGTGGCGCGAGGCCGGCGAGCGGCATTACGCGATGTTCTCCCAGGACGACAAGCGCACGCCGATCCTCATCGAGCAGTTCCCCATCGCCAGCCTGCGCATCAACCAGTTGATGCCGCAACTCAAGGCGGCATGGCAGGCCAGCGCGCCCCTGAGTCATAAGTTGTTCCAGGTGGAGTTCCTGACCACCCTGGCCGGCGATGCGATGATCACCCTGTGTTACCACCGCCCGCTGGATGAGCACTGGCACGCAGCGGCCACGAAGCTGGCGAGCGACCTCGGTGTGAGCATCATCGGTCGCTCCAAGGGCAAACGGGAAGTGATCGGCCATGACTACGTGGTGGAGAAGCTCGACGTGGGCGGCCGCACGTTCAGCTACCGCCAACCTGAAGGCGCCTTCACCCAGCCCAACGGCACCGTGAACCAGAAGATGCTCAACTGGGCTTATGAGGCATTGGGTGATCGCAGTGATGATCTGCTGGAGCTGTACTGCGGCAACGGCAACTTCACCCTGCCTCTGGCCACCCGCGTGCGCAAAGTGCTGGCGACCGAAATCAGCAAGACGTCGGTGAACGCTGCCTTGAGCAACCTCAGCGAAAACGCTGTGGATAACGTGACGCTGGTGCGCCTGTCAGCCGAAGAACTGACTGAAGCCCTGAATGAAGTGCGACCGTTCCGGCGCTTGCATGGCATCGACCTCAAAAGCTACGAATTCGGCAGCGTCTTCGTCGATCCGCCCCGCGCCGGCATGGACCCGGACACCTGCGAACTGACCCGGCGCTTCGACAATATCCTGTACATCTCCTGCAACCCCGACACCCTCGCCGCCAACATCGCGCAACTGCACGATACCCACCGCATCACCCGCTGCACGATGTTCGATCAATTCCCCTGGACCCATCACATGGAATCCGGGGTGTTGTTGACCCGGCGGTAAGCACAGCCCCCCGTGGCGAGGGAGCTTGCTCCCGCTGGGCTGTGCAGCAGCCCCAAGCTTTTTGCGGTTGCTGCGCAACCGAGCGGGAGCAAGCTCCCTCGCCACAATTTCCACCTCAAAAACTTACCGTGCCTGCGGCCGTGTTCGATCATCGAACACTTATTGCCCGACGCCAGCGGCTTTGTTTGACCAAATTAACCATCTAGTACAATTTATCTCCACCGGCGAAAATCTGCCGACATCAACAATAAAAATTGTGGAGAAATTGCCATGCCTCCGATCGTTCTGGTGCTCAACGGCCCGAACCTGAACCTGCTCGGCACCCGCGAGCCGGCCACCTACGGTCACGAAACCCTGGCCGACATCTCGTCTTTGTGCGCTCGCACGGCTGAAGCACTCGGCCTGGCGGTGGAGTTTCGCCAGACCAATCAGGAAGGCGAACTGCTGGACTGGATTCACGCAGCCCGGGGCCGGTGCGCCGGCATCATCATCAACCCGGCAGCCTGGACCCACACCTCGGTGGCGATTCGTGACGCCCTGGTCGCCAGCGAAGTCCCGGTGATCGAGGTGCACCTGTCCAACGTCCACGCCCGCGAAACGTTCCGCCACCACTCCTTTGTTTCATCGATCGCCATCGGCGTGATGTGCGGGTTTGGCAGCCATGGTTATCGCCTGGCGCTGGAACATTTCAGTCAGCGGTTGAAGGGTTGATGAGCATGTCGAATATCACCGTGCTTGCCGGCCTGATTGGTGCGGGCATCCAGGCTTCGCGCACTCCAGCGCTGCATGAGCGCGAGGGCGATGCCCAGGGCATGCGTTACCTCTACCGACTGATCGACCTGGACGCCCTGGAACTCGACAGCGGCGCCCTACCCGATTTGCTCAAGGCCGCCGAGCGCATGAACTTTACTGGCCTGAACATCACCTTTCCCTGCAAGCAGGCAGTCATCCCTCTGCTCGATGAACTGTCGCCCGAGGCCAGGGGCATTGGCGCGGTGAATACGGTGGTGTTCAAGGAGGGCAAACGCATTGGCCACAACACCGACTGCCTGGGGTTCGCCGAAGGGTTTCGCCGCGGCCTGGGTGAAGTGGCACGCCAGCACGTGGTCCAGATGGGTGCCGGTGGTGCAGGCGCGGCGGTGGCCCACGCGCTGCTGGCAGAAGGCACACAGACGCTGAGCATTTTTGATGTGGAAGTCAGCCGCGCCGAAGCGTTGGCCGACAACTTGAATCAACACTTTGGTCCTGGCCGCGCCCGCGCCGGGCATGATTTGCCTGGCGCCATGGCCGAGGCGAACGGCCTGGTGAATACCACGCCCATGGGCATGGCTAAACTGCCGGGCATGCCGGTGCCGGTCGAACTGCTGCGGGGCCAATTGTGGGTCGCGGAAATCGTCTACTTCCCACTGGAAACCGAACTGCTGCGCCATGCACGTGCGCTTGGCTGCCGCACGCTGGACGGCGGCAACATGGCAGTGTTCCAGGCGGTGAAGGCGTTCGAGCTGTTCAGCGGCGTGGCGCCGGATGCGCAGCGGATGCTGGAGCATTTCCAGAGCATGAATCACTGAACCTGAAGCATCCCCTGTGGGAGCGGGCTTGCTCGCGAATGCGCTGGGTCAGTAAGCCAATATGTGACTGACACACCGCATTCGCGAGCAAGCCCGCTCCCACATCAGGTTCAGAGTCAGGCCTGCAGATACCGCAATACCGACTCACAAATCATCTGGCGATGACGCTGCTTGATCGCTTCGTCCGGCAAATCGATCTGGAAAATCTCACCGAATGTGTGGCGATTGGACACGCGGTAAAAGCAGAACGAATTGATCAGCAGATGCACATCCAGCGGTTCCAGACCGGCGCGAAACACCCCCTCTTCGGCACCTCGACGCAGGATCACGCCCAGGGAATCAAGGATGGTATTGGTCATCGCCTTGATGGCGCCCGATTGCTTGACGTACTCGGCGTTGTGGATATTTTCGATGCAGACGATGCGCACGAAATCCACATTGCGGTCATGGTGGTCGAAGGTGAATTCCACCAGGCGGCGAATCGCATCGACCGGGGCCAGTTCCGCCAAATGCAGGCGGCTCTCGGTGTTGCGGATATCACCGTAGAGTTTTTCCAGCACCTCGACGTACAACTGCTCCTTGCTGCCGAAGTAGTAGTAGATCATGCGCTTGGACGTGTGAATGCGCTCCGCAATGGCATCGACCCGGGCGCCGGACAGGCCCTGCTGGACGAACTCGACGATGGCTTCCTGAAGAATGTTTTCCCGGGTTTTCTCCGGATTGTTCTTGCGACTCTTGCGCGGCTCGACGACAGGTTCGTCGAGGTCTGCGGAAAGCTCTGAATTCATAGTCATCGCGGGGCTCACGGCCATCACTGCACAGGTTGGCGATTATGGGCCGCACCGCGCAGTCAAGCCAAGCCACGGGGTTGCCCTTTACCGCCGCATTTACGATTTCCCTACAACTTGGCGTGCCGCAAGCCACCGCTACGGGACTTGGCCATGGCCGCCAGCCGCACCGCGACATTGGCGGCGCCGTAGCCGGCATAACCGTTCTTGCGCTGGATGATTTCAAAGAAGAAGCGCCCTTCGAACGGCTCGGTGTAGACGTGAAACAACTCGCCGCCCTGGGCGTCACGGTCGTACAACACGTTGAAATACGCCAACTCGCTGAGAAACTCATCGTCGAAATCGAAACGCGCCGCCAGATCATCGTAATAGTTGAGCGGAATATCCAGCAACGGCACACCGGCCTCTTTGGCGCGGCTGACCTGGGCAAAGATGTCATCGCAGTCGAAGGCGATGTGGTGCACGCCGGAACCGCGATAGCTGGACAAGGCATGTGAGATGGCGGTGTTGCGGTTCTCGGAAATATTGAGCGGCAACCGGATCGAACTGCAACGGCTACGCAGGGCGCGGCTCTTTACCAGGCCATACGGATCGGGCAACACCACTTCGTCGTCGGCTTCGAAATCCAGCAGACTCTTGTAGAACAGCACCCAGCTGTCGAGGCTGTCGGCCGGCAGCGCCATCGCCATGTGGTCGATGCGCTTGAGTCCGGCCCCGATGACAGCCCCCGGTTGCAGGTTGAAATCGGTGCCGTAGACGTCGGCGTCCTGATCCACCAGGTAAATCAGGCTGCCGTCCGGTGCGCGCACCGCCGCCAACTCCAGTTCGTTGGGCCCCACCAGGCCGCGATAAGGCTGGCCCTTGTAGGCCACGGCTCGCTCCAGGGCGCTGGCGCTGTTTTTGACCCGCACGGCGGTGGCGCATAACGACGGCCCGTGGGCTTCGAAAAAACTGTGGGCAAACGAATAGGGTTCGCAATTGAGGATCAGGTTGATATCGCCCTGGCGCAGCAGGCTCACGTTCTTGGAGCGATGCTGGCCGGCCTTGACGAACCCCAGCCGCTCCAGCCAATGGGACAGCTTCGCGCCAAGGTTGTCGTCCACCGCAAACTCAAGGAACTCGATACCATTGTATTCGCTGGCCGGCGGTGTGGCGAAGAGGATGTCAGCATGGCTCGCCGGCTCGGCCTCTTCGGCCAGCCGCTGGCGAGTCTTCTCCTCCAGATACAGCAATGAACGCAGGCCGTCGGCGGCATTGGCCCGTGGGGGGGCAGCGCGGAAACCGTCGTTGAAAATCTCCAGCGACAGTGGCCCGGTGTAGCCACTCTTGATGATCGGTGCCAAAAAGCCCGGCAGATCGAACTCACCCTGGCCCGGGAAGCAACGGAAGTGCCGACTCCATTCCAGGACATCCATCGTCAGGATCGGCGCATCGGCCATTTGCACGAAGAAAATCTTGTCGCCGGGAATCTGCGCAATCGCACTCGGATCGCCCTTGAGAGACAAAGTATGGAAGCTGTCGAGCAACACACCCAGGTTGGGGTGGTCGGCCTGGCGCACGATGTTCCAGACCTGTTGATAAGTATTGACGTGTCGGCCCCAGGCCAACGCCTCGTAACCGATGCGCAAGCCTCGCGCACCGGCTCGCTCGGCCAGCAATCGCAGGTCATCCACCAAAATCTGCTCATCACCCAGGCTGTCGGCCGAGGCGTTACTGCACACCAGCACCAGGTCGGTGCCCAGTTCCTGCATCAGGTCGAACTTGCGCTCGGCCCGCTCCAGATTGCGCGCAAGGCGTTCGCGCCGACACCCTTCAAAGTCCCGAAACGGCTGGAACAGCGTGATGGCGATGCCGAGGTCGGCGCACATCTGCCTGATTTCCCGAGGGCTGCCATCGTAATAGAGAAGGTCGTTTTCGAAGATTTCCACCCCGTCGAATCCGGCGGCGGCAATGGCTTCAAGTTTCTCCGGCAGGGTACCGCTCAAGGACACGGTGGCAATGGAACGCTGCATGACTTCGGCTCCCGGGACAGGCATCGGCTACACACAGGTGTGCCGCTTTTGAAAGAGTGAGCCGATTATTGAGCTGAAGGTGGGTTTCAGCAATTCAATATGTACCATCCGGTTAGTTTTTTGGGCGATTATCGAACGCAATGCCCGATCAGCGAATTGACGATTTTTTGCTCACTGCGCACCATCGGCCCCTCATTGAGGCCGGCCTGATCGTCGGCCTCTCTGGATAGCCCCAGACCACACCATAAGAATTTCAAGAACGGGTACACGTTATGATTCCTTCCCAAAGCTCCCGCCTGCCCCCCGTCCTGAGTGCCACGACTGCTGGCGTCGGTGACAAGATCCGCGGCGCCCTGGCCGTGGGCAAGACCCGTTGGGGCATGCTCGCCCTGGTGTTCTTCGCCACCACGCTGAACTACATCGACCGCGCCGCCCTGGGCGTGATGCAGCCCATTCTCGCCAAGGAAATGAGCTGGACGGCGATGGATTACGCCAACATCAACTTCTGGTTCCAGGTCGGCTATGCCATCGGCTTCGTGCTGCAAGGTCGACTGATCGACCGGATTGGCGTCAAGCGTGTGTTCTTCTGCGCCGTACTGCTCTGGAGCCTGGCGACCGGTGCCCATGGCCTGGCCACGTCGGCGGTGGGTTTCATGGTCTGCCGTTTCATCCTGGGCCTGACCGAAGCGGCCAACTACCCGGCCTGCGTGAAGACCACGCGGCTATGGTTCCCGGCCGGTGAACGGGCCGTGGCGACCGGTATTTTCAACGCCGGGACCAACGTTGGCGCGATGTTCACCCCGATGCTGCTGCCGCTGGTCCTGCAGGTGTGGGGCTGGCAGGCGGCGTTCCTGTGCATGGCCGCGCTGGGCGGGATCTGGCTGGTGTTCTGGGGCCTGAAATATTTCAACCCGGAAGATCATCCCCGCGTCAAACAGTCGGAACTGGACTACATCCAGGCCCAGGACGAACCCGATCAGGTCCGCGTGCCTTTCTCCCGTATCCTGCGCATGCGGGGTACCTGGGCGTTCGCCCTGGCCTACTCGATCACGGCACCGGTGTTCTGGTTCTACCTCTACTGGTTGCCGCCGTTCCTGAACCAGCAATACAACCTGGGCATCAACGTGACCCAGATGGGCATCCCGCTGATCATCATCTACCTCACCGCCGACTTCGGCAGTGTGGGCGGCGGGATTCTGTCTTCCTTCCTGATCGGTCGCGGCCTGAATCCGATCAAGGCCCGGCTGATTTCCATGTTGCTGTTCGCCTGCTGCATCATCGGCGTGATCATGGCCGCCGGCGCCAGCAACCTGTGGATGGCAGTGTTTGCCATTTCCCTGGCCATCGGCGCGCACCAGGCCTGGACCGCCAATATCTGGAGCCTGGTGATGGACTACACGCCCAAACACATGATGAGTACAGTGTTCGGCTTCGGCGGCATGTGCGCCGCCGTCGGCGGGATGTTCATGACCCAGTTGGTGGGCCACATCCTCACGGTGACCCACAACAACTACACCGTACTGTTTACCCTGATCCCGGCGATGTACTTCATTGCCCTGATCTGGTTGTACTTCATGGCACCGCGCAAGGTGCCGACGCTGGAAAGCTGATACCCGTCAGCCCGGGACTCGCCCCCTGTGGGAGCAAGGCTTGCTCCCACAGGCGATCCCACCACGGTCCGCTTTAGCTCCGCCGCTGTTGCCACGCCGCCGCCAACCCGCTGAGGCAGATCAGCACGATGCCGAACACCGTGGTCAGCGTCGGCGTATGGCTGAACAGCAACCAGCCGAGCAGGCCGGCAAACACGATCTGGCAATACCCGAATGGCGCCAGCAGCGCCGGGGCGGCGAAGCGGAAGGCCTGGGTCAGCATCAGGTGCGCCGTCATCCCGCACGCCCCCAGTGCAAGCATCATCGCCCCATGCAACAGACTCGGCACCTGCCAGAAGAACGGTACCAGGGCGCTCATCACCAATGTGTTGCACAGGCCGGCGAAGAAATTGCTGGTGGTGGGGCTGTCGATCTCGCTGAGTTTGCGAGTGAGCAGTTGATAGAAACAGAAAAACAGTGCCGAACAGAACGGCAACAACACCGCCGGCGTGAACAGGTCACCGCCCGGATGGACAATGATCAACACCCCGATAAAACCGAAGATCACCGCGATCCACTGGCCGCGCGTCACCTGTTCACCCAGTAAAGGCACCGACAGTGCAGTGACCAGCACGGGCGCGAGGAAGTTGACCGCGGTCGCCTCCGCCAACGGAATGTAGAGCAGCGCCGTGGTGAAAAACAGGCTGGTGCCCAACAGGCACAACGCACGCGCCAACTGCCATAACGGCCGCTTGGTACGCAGCACCCGCAGCCCGGAGCGCGGCAGGAAAATCCCCGCCATCAACAGCGTGTGCACCAGATAACGCGCCCACACCACCATGATGATCGGATAGAACCCCGAAAGATATTTGGACAACGCGTCATGGCTGGAGAACAGGAACGTCGCGCAGAGTATCAGCAGGATGCCCTTGAAGGCCTGATTGACGCCGGAAAGCGGGGTGCTGACGGTCATGTAAAAATCCTGCGCTGCTTGATGTAGAGGAGCCGGTATCTGCGACTGCAAATTCAGCTGAACAACTCCGATGCCTGGCTGGCTTGTGACAATTCCTCGGTAAACGCAAGCAAGGTCGGCGCCAGCTCATGCAGCCTCGCTCGCGTCATCCGTGCGGTGGGCCCGGCAATGCTGAGCACCCCCAAGACCCGGCCATCCAGCGGATGACGCACCACGGCAGCAATGGCTGAGGTGCCGACCGCCGAACTTTCCTCGACACAGGCATAGCCCTGCTCACGGGCCTGACGCAGGTATTGAAGCAATTCAACGCTGCTGCGCGGCGCGTTGGGGCCCACGTCCGCCGGCATTGCCAGGGCCTGGCGCTCCACCAGCGACAGCGCCTGGGCGTCGCTCATGCACGCCAGCCAGGCATGGCCCGACGCGGTATAGACCAACGGCGCCTCACGGCCCATGTCGGGGTCGTAGCGCAACCCGGACCGGGCGCCCTGGGACTTGGCAATCCAGGTCTGGCGATCACCCTCGATCACGCCCAGGCGCACCAGTTCACCGCTTTCCCTAGCCAAACGATCAAGCACTGGCTGCACGATGTCGGCACCACTGCGCGACAGGTAGCGAAAGCCCAGGGCGACCAGGCGGGTCGACAAGTGATAACGCAGGTTCTCGGGATTCTGGCGCACGTAACCCAGGCGCGTCAGTTCGGCAAGCAGGCGGTGCGTAGCGCTCTTGGGAATCTGCAAGTGTTCGGCCAACCCTTGCAGAGCCCAGCCGTGGGGATCGCTGGCAAGACATTCCAGCACATTGAAAACCCGTTCGATTTGACTGCCGGCCATGAAAAATCCAGATGAGAGACGCCGATTCCAAAATATGCGAAGTGTAATGCAAATTCTGGAACCCGACATTCAATGTTGACCGATGAACCAAAACCCGTGGCGATTGCCTGAGAGCTCAGGCGTACACCCTGCGCCTTCAAAAGCTAGACTCACTGCGAATGTCTGCCCGTGAACTGGCGGCAACCCCACTCAGCAGCAACACTCTTCACACGGTCAATCAGAGGATTCCCACATGTTATGGAAAAAAGGTCGCCGCAGTGACAACGTGGTGGACGCCCGCGGTGACGGTGGGGGCGGCGGCGGGATGCGTTTCGGCGGCGGCAAGGGGCTGAGCCTGACGGCCATTGTCCTGATCGTCGGCATCGGCTGGATCACCGGCCAGGACCCCATGCAAATTCTCGGGCAACTGGCCGGGCAGATGGACCAGACTTCGGCCCCTGCTTCCTCCCAGACCCGGCAAGCGCCGCCCGCGAACGATGAACAGGCCGAGTTCGTGCGCTCGATCCTCGGTGATACCGAAGACACCTGGGGCCAGGTTTTCCAACAGGCCGGGCGTCAGTACCAGCAACCCAAACTGGTGCTGTTCAGCGGCCGGGTCAACTCGGCGTGCGGCCTCGCTTCATCAGCCACCGGCCCGTTCTATTGCCCGGCCGATAAACAGGTCTACCTGGACATGAGTTTCTTCCAGGAAATGTCCCAACGGTTCTCCGCCGCCGGGGATTTCGCCCAGGCCTACGTCATCGCCCATGAAGTCGGGCATCACGTCCAGACACTGCTTGGTGTGTCGGCAAAAATCCAGGAGGCGCGCCGTCAGGGCCGCCAGATGGAAGGCGATGGTGGTTTGCTGGTACGTCAGGAATTACAGGCCGATTGCCTGGCGGGTGTCTGGGCCAACCATGCGCAGAAGCGCCTGAACTGGCTGGAGCCGGGGGACATTGAAGAGGCCTTGACCGCCGCCAACGCCATCGGTGATGACCGATTGCAGCAACAGGGCCAGGGCCGGGTGGTGCCGGACTCCTTTACCCACGGCACCTCGGCGCAACGGGTTCGCTGGTTCAAGACCGGGTTTACCCAGGGTCAAGTCAGCCAATGCGACACCTTCGCGGCGAAAAACCTGTAATGAAGTGGGGCGCCCTCCTCAGCCTGCTGCTGTGCTGCACCTTTACCCAGGCAAACGAACAGGGCGTGGGCGTGGTCGCTCAAGGGCGACTGCAGCTCAAGGGCGGCGCCATGGTCGTCGGCGTGAGTCCGCCCCCGGCGTCTATCCAGCGCGTGTTGATCATCCTCCATGGCCGGCTACGCAACGCCCAGACGTATCTGCACAGCGCCGAAAAGGCCGCCGCACACGCTGGTCAACTGACCACGACCCTGATCATCGCCCCGCAGTTTCTCAACCAACATGACGTTGCCCGCCATCAGTTGCCCAATGACCTCTTGCGCTGGCAGGGCAACGACTGGATGGCCGGCGGCTTATCCACGGGCCCCAAGGCGGTCAGTTCCTTTCAGGTTCTCGACGACATCGTCGCCCGGGTCAGTGACCGGCAGCAGTTTCCCGAGGTGAAAGAGATCGTCATCGCGGGCCATTCCGGCGGCGCGCAGGTCGCGCAGCGCTACGCCTTGCTCGCTCGCGGCCAAACCCGGATCACACCCAGATTCGTCATCGCCAACCCATCCTCCTATGCCTATTTCGACGCGCAGCGCCCCATGGCCTTCGACCCGGCCGGTTGTCCCGGCTTCAACCATTGGAAGTACGGCCTGCAGAACCTGCCCGCCTATGCCGCCGGGCAAACGCCCGCTCAACTGGAAGACAACTACGTCAAACGCGACATCGTTTATCTGCTTGGGCAACAGGACATCGACCCGGAGCACCCGGCGCTGGATAAAGGCTGTGAAGCGCAGACCCAAGGGGCGTATCGGTTACTGCGCGGGCAGTTCTTTTTCGACTACCTGACCCGGCGCCATCCTGAAGGGCTGAACCAGCGGCTGATCGAAGTCCCCGGGGTTGGGCATGATGGGGATGGCATGTTCAATTCGGCGCAGGGGCTTAAGGCTTTGTTTGGGCAGTGAGCCTTGTGTCGAGCGGGAGGGGCCTCTTCGCGAGCAAGCTCGCTCCCACAGTGGATGTGTCGATCACAAAATCGGTGTTCACTGCGAATCCACTGTGGGAGCGGGCTTGCTCGCGAATGCGGTTAACCAGCCAACATAACATTCAAGCCGACAGCATCCGCCGCAACTCCCCACAGTCACGCGCATGCCAGTCCGCCAGCTCCGGCCACGGATTATCCGGCAGGTTCACCAATACCGTCCGCGCGCCCGCCGCACGCCCGCAGTCCAGATCGAAACGGTAGTCACCCACCATCACCATCGCTTCGGGCGCCACACTCCAGGCCTCGGCCAGTTTCAACAGGCCGCCTGGATGGGGCTTGGGTGGCGCTTCGTCACGGCCCAGCACATCCTCCACGGCGAAACAGTCCGCCAGGCCGATAGCTTGCAGGGTTACGTGGGCCAGCTCGCGGGCGTTACGCGTCAGGATCCCCAGGCGATAGCCGCGCCCCGCCAGCTCGCGCACCAGCTCGACCGCCCCCGGCGCAGGCCGGGAGCCCAGCGCCAGGTCCCGCTCGTGTTCCAGCAGCCAGGCATGCTTGGCGGCGGCTTCGTCAGCCGGCAACGCCGCCAGGTGGGTCAGAATGTCGTCTTCGGCCGGGATCGCCAGGGCCACGCGGATCGCCGCAAAATCATGCACGGCGATGGTCAGCGTACCGTCCATGTCGAACACCCAGTGGCGCACATCGGCCAGGCTCATGCCCAGTCCTTGCGGTGGCGAATCAGGCCTTCCTGAGTCACCGATGCCACCAACTGTCCGGCGCGATTGAACACGCTGCCGCGGGAGAACCCACGGGAATTGCCGGCCCATGGACTGTCCATCGCATAGAGTAACCAGTCATCGGCGCGCAGATCGGCATGGAACCACAAGGCGTGGTCGAGGCTGGCGACCTGCATGTCCTTTTGCCAGACCGATTTGCCGTGGGGCAGCATCGAGGTGGTCAGCAGACCGAAGTCCGAGGCGTAGGCCAGCAAGTATTTATGCAGGGCCGGCGAGTCCGCCAGGGCACCATCGGCCCGGAACCACACGTACTTGACCGGATCGGCCGGTTGCGGATTGTAGGGATCCTTCTCAGTGACCGGGCGCACTTCGATCGGTTTAGGGCACAGCAGTTTTTCCCGCATGTGCTCGGGCAGCAGGTGCGCCCGCTGCTGGGTCAGCTCCAGCTCCGAAGGCAGGTTCTCCGGCCCGACCACCTGGGGCATGGAGTTCTGGTGCTCGAAACCTTGCTCGTCGTATTGAAACGACGCGCTGCACGTGAAAATCGGGTGGCCCTTCTGGATCGCCGTGACCCGGCGTGTGCTGAAACTGCCACCGTCACGCACCCGGTCCACCTGATAGACCACCGGCAACGCCGCATCGCCCGGGCGCAGGAAGTAACCGTGCATCGAATGTACATGACGGGCCTCTTCCACGGTCTGGCTGGCCGCCGAGAGTGACTGGCCCAGCACCTGGCCGCCGAACAACTGGCGAAAACCCAGGTCCTGGCTACGACCGCGAAACAGGTTCTCTTCGATGGGTTCCAGGGTCAGCAGGTCGACCAGATCTTCCAACACGTGGCTCATTCAGACTTTCCTCACACAGCTCAACCGCGCAGTCGCTGCTGCAACGGTGAATCGATTGTTGGCCCGGACCATTTGTGGCGGGCATTGTAAACGTCCGTGTTGGTTAACCGTGCAGGGTCTGTAGCCACTGTTCACGGTTGATGCGATAGAGCACATGTTGACGCAATGGATGACCGACCGCGAGCTTTGGGTGTTCGAAGTCATCGGCCGGGTCATGATGCATGCCGATGGCTTGCATGACCTTCTGCGATGGCAGGTTATCGACGGCGGCGAACGCCACCACCTCTTCCAGCCGGAGGCGATCGAACGCGCACCGCAGGGCCGTCCATGCGGCTTCGCTGGCATAGCCCAGGCCCCAATGTTCCCGGGCCAGACGCCAGCCGATCTCGATCGCCGGAGTGAAGTGCGCGTCGAACCCGACCACGCCCAAGCCGGTAAAGCCAATGAAGGCGCCGGTGTCCTTGCGCTGCAGGGCCCACAAACCAAAACCATGCTCGGCAAAATGCCCACGCACGCGCCCGATCAGCGCGGCGCTTTCCAGACGGCTCAAGGGCGCCGGAAAATAACGCATCACCTGCGCATCGGCCGACATGGCGGCAAACTCCGGCAAGTCAGCGTCGCGCCACTGGCGCAGTATCAGCCGCGCACTTTCCAGTTCCAGTATCGGCTCCATTTTCATTCCTCTCCATGCCCCAACGTCTACTCAAGCGGATCTCAACGCCCAAATAAACTGCCCACGGCCGGTGCCGGAATCAAAGTGGGAGACGCCGGCGATGTGTTCACCTTGATTGAATGAGCCCGCGGCTGTGCCAAGTATCGATTATCGACAGGCTTGGCTTTGCTGGCGAGACGTTCGTCGCGCGGGTCAGGCCCTATCGGTTAAGACTGCGCTCGTAAGCGGCCAGAACGGTGCGCTCCGACTGCACCAGATAGGCTTCGAGCAGTCGGGTGGCCTCTTCTGATCGTCCTTCTTCGATACAGCGCAGGATTGAAACGTTCATATCGACATAGGGCATATGCAGGAATTCCGGGTCATTGAGCAGGCCGAACGCCAATCGCAGCTCGGCTGATATCTGCCCGTAGAACACCACCAATCGCGGGCTGTCGGCCAGTTCGACGATCGCCTTGTGGAACATCATGTTGGCGGTGCCGACGGCCTTCCAGTCCTTGGCCTCACGGGCTCGCATACCCGCCTCCACCGCTTCGCGCATATGCACAGTCCCCGGGTGCAACGGGTAACCCTGAGCAATGGCCTTGCATTCGATAAAGCGGCGCACACGATAGATATCGATGATCGACGCCATATCGGGCACCGCCACGGTGACCCCGCGATTGGGTTCATGCTTGAGCAACCCCTCGCGGGTCAGGACCCTGAACGCTTCCCTCAAGGTGTTGCGGGAAATCTGCAGGCTTTCGGCCAGGGCCGCTTCGGACAGTCGTTGACCCGGAACCAGTTCACCTTCGACCAGCATTCTGCGGACTTCCTGGGTGATGGACTCTCCCAGCGAGCGAGGAAGGGAAGGTGAAACGTCGTTCATGTGCAATCCAGGATAAGAGAAAGCCACGATGTTCCACGAGAGCTTGGTGCAAGGCAAGAAGCCAGAGGCCTGCGTGCATCATTAAGTAACACGCGCGAGTGACAAGGTTACAATTCGGTGCGAATTGTAGCCTTAAGCACGCAGGATTGTTCAACGATCCAATAGCTATAGATCAACACTTTGCGGCAGATTTCTGAGTTCTGGCATGTTCGTTGCTCAACACCCATCATCTCCCACCGTAGGAATGATGCCGTGACACAGATCGCTCATGAGTTCACAAAGGCGCGACGCTCTTCCCTGATCGCCGCTATCTTCATGATGGCGACCTCCGCCATCGGCCCTGGCTTCATTACCCAGACCGCGACCTTTACGGCAAACATCGGCGCGGCGTTCGCCTTCGGTATCCTGGCTTCGATCCTGATCGACTTCGTCGTTCAACTGAATGTCTGGCGAATTGTTTCGCTGACCCGGATGCGCGCGGCCGACCTGGCCAACCAGGCGATCCCGGGGAGCGGCTACCTGCTGGCAGTCCTGGTGATCTTCGGCGGCCTGGTGTTCAACGTCGGCAACATCGCCGGTGCCGGACTGGGGCTCAATGCCCTGATGGGCCTGGATGCAAAATGGGGCGGTGGTCTGAGCGCCCTGCTGGCCATCGGCATTTTCTCCTCCCACCGTGCAGGGGTTGCCGTCGACCGGCTGATCGTCGTGCTGGGCCTGGTGATGATCACCCTGACCCTGTTCGTCGCCTTCGCCTCCAACCCGCCACTGGGCGAAGCCCTGTACCAGACCGTGCTTCCAGACCAGATCAACTTCGCCACCATCACCACCATTGTCGGGGGCACGGTCGGCGGTTACATCACCTACGCAGGGGCTCACCGCCTGCTGGATCGAGGCACCACCGGCGTGGAGAACCTTCAGGCCGTGTCCAAGGCTGCCTTGAGCGGCATCATGGTCACCGGCGTCATGCGCTACATCCTGTTTCTGGCCATCCTCGGCGTTGTGGCCAGTGGCGTCGTCATCGACACCTCCGGCCAAGGCGCCAATCCGGCGGCGCAAGCCTTCCAGGCCGCGGCAGGGCAGTTCGGCCTGCGCGTGTTCGGCCTGATTCTCTGGGCCGCCAGTATTACCAGCGTGATCGGTGCCGCCTACACCTCCATGTCCTTCATCACCGTGTTCAAGCCGAACATCACTGAAAAAGGCCGAAACCGCGCCACCACTGTGTTCATCGCCCTGTCGCTGCTGATCTTCACCCTGATGGGCACCGCCCCCGCCGCACTGTTACTTTTTGCGGGTGGGTTCAACGGCCTGATACTGCCCATCGGCCTGAGCATCTTCATCTACGTTGGCTGGCGCCGGTCGGACTTGATGGGCGGCTACCATTATCCACGCTGGCTGCTGGTGCTCGGCGCGCTGACCAGCCTGTTGACCTGGTACATGGCGTTCAAATCCGTTGGGCCGATCTTCGCCTTCCTCAACGTGGTCTGAGCCCGATAGAAACAAAGGAGCCACTCTCATGCCAAATATTGATCTCAACAGTGACCTGGGCGAAAGCTTCGGCGCATGGAGTATGGGCGACGATGCCGCAATGCTCGATGTCGTGACCAGCGCCAATGTCGCCTGCGGTTTCCACGCGGGCGACCCGGCCGGCATCTTGCGGACACTGAAAGCGGCGGTGGCAAAAAACGTCACCATCGGTGCCCATGTCGCTTACCCGGACAAAGTGGGCTTTGGTCGACGCAACATGGACGTGGCCAGCGATGAGCTGACTGCAGACGTGATCTACCAAATTGGTGCGCTGCAGGGCCTGGCCAAGGCCGCCGGCACGTCGGTGCGCTACGTAAAACCCCACGGCGCCTTGTACAACACCATTGCTCACGATCGGCGGCAGGCGCTGGCGGTGATCGACGCCATCCGCGCTGTCGACCCGACTCTGATACTGGTGGCCCTGGCCGGTTCCAGCCTGATCGAACTGGCCCGTAACGAGGGCTTGCAATGTGTCGCCGAAGCCTTCGCTGACCGCGCCTACACCCCCCAGGGCACGTTGGTTTCACGGCGCGAACCCGGGGCTGTGCTGCACGATCCCAAGCTCGTGGCCCAACGCATGCTGCGCCTGGTGGAAGACGGCACGGTCGAAGCCATCGATGGCAGCCTGACCCGAATCCAAGCCGATTCGATCTGCGTCCATGGCGACAGTCCCGCTGCTGTGGAAATGGCCCGCGAGCTGCGCCGGGTATTGGAACAAGCGCACATGTCCTTGCTGCCCTTTGCCGGAGCACGCCCATGAATGCCCTGGCTCTCGCCCGCCAGGCGGCGATTGCCGCTGCCCGCGATGCACGCACCACTTACCGTAACGGCCTGATTGCCCCCACGGCGGGTATCGCGCCGGGCATGACCCAAGCCAACCTGATCGCCCTGCCGCGCGCCTGGGCGTACGACTTCCTGCTGTACGCCCAGCGCAATCCCAAAGCCTGCCCGATCCTTGACGTCAGCGACGCCGGCAGCCCGAGTACGCTGCTGGCTGAAGGGGCCGACCTGCGCACCGACATCCCGCTGTACCGCATCTGGCGTGATGGAAAGCTGGCCGAGGAAGTCAGCGATGCCACTCAGGCCTGGGCTGAACACGACGATATGGTGGCCTTTTTGATCGGCTGCAGCTTCACCTTTGAAACTGCCCTGCAAGAGGCCGGTATCGACGTGCGGCATATCACCGATGGCTGCAATGTGCCGATGTACCGGACCAACCGTGCCTGCCGCCCGGCCGGGCGTCTGCACGGTGAAATGGTGGTGTCCATGCGCCCGATCCCGGCCGATCGTGTCGCGCAGGCGGCGAGTATTTCCGGGCGTTACCCTTCGGTCCATGGTGCTCCGGTGCACATCGGCGAGCCCGCGCTGCTCGGCATCCAGGACCTGGCGCGCCCCGATTTCGGCGACGCCGTACGCATCGAACCCGGTGAGATTCCGGTGTTCTGGGCCTGCGGCGTGACGCCCCAGGCAGCGGTCATGGCGTCGGGCGTGCCCTTCGCCATCACCCATTCGCCGGGCCATATGTTCATCACCGATGTGCCTGACAGCACCTACCACGTCTAGGAGTCTCCCGTGCGTTTTCTACCGGTCAACCTGGACGCCCTGCTCGTCGAATTGAAAGACCTCGACCAGACCCTGGCGTTGTACGACACCCTGATGGCCGAGCCCATTGCCGGGGTGGAGCACATCATTCCCGCCGCTCGAACGTTGCTGATCGAGTTCCGCCCCAGCGCCATCGAACGCCAGGTGCTGGTTAACCGTATCGCTGTCCAGGATTTGAGCCAGCGCCGCGCGCACGAACATCGTCGAGTGGAAATCCCTGTGCACTACACGGGTGAAGACCTCGACGAGGTCGCCACGTTGCTGGGGCTGAACCGCGACGAGGTGGTCCGCCGCCACACTGCCCATGACTACACCGTGGCCTTCTGCGGCTTCGCCCCAGGCTTCGCCTACCTCACCGGCGGTGCCGGCTTCCAGGTCCCGCGCCGGCAAACCCCGCGCACCCGCATCCCCGCCGGCGCCGTGGCCCTGGCCGGTGAGTTCAGCGGCGTCTATCCGCAAGCCAGCCCCGGCGGCTGGCAGATCATCGGGGTTACGCCCTCACGCATGTGGGACCTGAACCGCGATGAACCGGCGTTGTTACGCCCCGGCTACAAGGTTCGCTTTACCGATGCCGGCCCTCTTCCGGCCAACGGTTTGCCTGCGCCCACTCCGCCGACGCGCGCCGCCCCACCCAGCGGCGCCTGCCTGGAGATCATCACCCCCGGACTGCACAGCGTCCTGCAGGACTTGGGGCGTCCCGGCCAGACCAGCCAAGGCGTGTCCAAATCCGGCGCGCTGGACCTGAGTGCCCTGCGAGCGGCCAACCGCGCCGTGGGCAACCGCTCGGACATGGCCTGCATCGAAGCGCTACTCGGCGGTTTGAGTGTTGTCTGCCATGGCCGCACCGTGATCGCTGTCACCGGCGCCCAGACCCCGGTCAGTATCACCACGGCCGGCGGCCTGCAATGGCAAGCACCTAACTATCAGCCCATCGAATTGGACGAGGGTGATCGCGTCAGCCTCGGTTCACCCAAGGCGGGGCTGCGCAGCTACGTGGCGATTCGCGGCGGGTTTGACGTCGCTTCCGTGCTCGGCAGCCTGTCCACGGACACCCTGGCCCAAGTCGGCCCCCCTGCCCTGGCCGCTGGCGACCGCCTGGGTTTTGCAACACTCGGCACGGGCACCAGCGTATCGCTGAACGAAGCGCCGGCCTTTGAACTGCCAACGGCAAGCGACATCGTCACCCTCGACGTGGTCATGGGCCCCCGCACCGACTGGTTTACCGAGGACGCCATCGAGCGCCTGAGCAGCCAACTCTGGCGGGTCAGCGCGCAATCCAATCGGGTCGGTATTCGTCTGGCCGGGGAAACGCCGCTGACACGCAGCAACCACCAAGAGTTGCCCAGCGAAGGCACCTGCGTGGGCGCCATCCAGGTTCCGGCCAGCGGCCAACCCGTGCTGTTCCTGGCGGACCATCCATTGACCGGCGGCTATCCGGTGATCGCCGTGGTGGCCAGCCATCATCTGGATCTGGCCGGACAAATACCGGTCAACGCGCAGATTCGCTTCAACCCACTGGATGAATTCCACGAGATTCAACCCAGCACAGCTGCTTCTTTTCCAACTGCCGATGCGAAGAAAATCCCATGAAAAAATTATTGATCGCCAACCGTGGTGAAATTGCCGTACGCATCGCCCGTGCCTGCCGCGACTACGGCGTGCAATCTGTCGCCGTCTACGCCGACGCAGACATCGATGCCCTGCACGTGCGCCAGGCTGACGAAGCCTATTCACTGAACGGTCAGCGTCCGGCCGAAACCTATCTCGATATCGGCAAACTGCTTGCCGTCGCCAAACGCAGCGGCGCCGACGCCGTGCACCCAGGTTATGGTTTTCTGTCGGAACGGGCCGATTTCGCCCGGGCAGTGATCGACGCGGGGCTGATCTGGGTCGGCCCCAACCCGGAAACCATCGACGTGCTGGGGGACAAGGTCCAGGCGCGAAAACTGGCCCAACAGGTCGGCGCCCCCCTGGTAGCCGGTACGCCGGGACCGGTCGAAGGCGCAGCCCAGGTGCTGGCCTTCGCCGAGCAACATGGCCTGCCGATTGCCATCAAGGCCGCCTTCGGTGGCGGCGGGCGCGGGATGAAAGTCGCCTGGCGCATGGACGAAGTCGCCGAGCTGTTCGCCTCGGCCGTGCGCGAAGCCGAAGCGGCCTTTGGTCGCGGCGAATGTTTCGTCGAACAGTTCCTCGACCGCCCTCGGCATATCGAAGCGCAGATCCTGGCAGACAAACACGGCAAGGTGGTCGTGGTAGGGACCCGGGATTGTTCGCTGCAACGACGCAACCAGAAACTGGTGGAGGAAGCGCCAGCGCCTTTTATCAGCGAAGAACAGCGCCAGCGCATTCATCAGGCCGCCCACGATATCTGCGCCAAGGCCGGTTACGTCGGTGCCGGCACGGTGGAGTTCCTGCTCAGTCAGGATGGCACGCTGTCGTTTCTGGAGGTCAACACGCGGTTGCAGGTCGAGCATCCGGTAACCGAAGAAACCACCGGCGTCGACCTGGTGATCGAGCAACTGCGCATCGCCGACGGTTTGCCGTTGTCCTTCAGCCAAACGCCGACACCGCGCGGCCACAGCTTCGAATTTCGCATCAACGCCGAAGACGCAGGCAAGGGTTTCATGCCGACCCCCGGACACATCACCGCCTTCCAGCCCCCCTCTGGCCCGGGCGTACGCCTGGACAGCGGCGTGACCAGCGGTTCGCAAGTGCCCAGCACCTTCGATTCGATGATGGCCAAACTGATCGTCACGGGCGCCACCCGCGAGCAGGCGATCGTGCGCGCCCGGCGCGCCCTGGCCGAATTCAATATCGAGGGTATCGCCTCGGTACTGCCATTTCACCGGGCCGTGATGGACCATGACGACTTCACGGGCGCGGGTCGATTCGCCGTGCATACGCGCTGGATCGAAACCGACTTCGCTGACCAGATCACCCTCGCACCCCGCAACGCCATGTCGGCCGACCCTGGGGTGTTGCGCACGTTCGTCGAAATCGACGGCAAGCGCCACGAGCTGGGCCTGCCGGCCGAGCTGTTGCGCGGCTTGAGCCTGAACGCCCCGGCCACGGCGGGCGAACGCACGGCCCCAAGCGAGGTGGATGATCCACAGGCACTACGCACCTCGGTCGCGGGCAATCTGCATACCTGGGTCGTCGAAGACGGCGAGACGGTGAGTGCCGGTCAAGTGGTTGCCGTTATCGAAGCAATGAAAATGGAAACCTCGATCCTGGCCCCTGCTGACGGCAAGGTGCGGATTGCTGAACAGGCAGGCGCCTATTTCGAAGCCGGCTCGATCATCGGCCGCATCGAAACCGCTCACTGATCCAAACGTTTTTCTTACGCAGATAACACGCGCAACGGGTGAATAACCCGGTTGCCGCGTGCTGCCCGCAAAAAAATGTTCGATGTCATGTTGCATAGACACTAACGATAAAACACACACCCTCAATCTGGCGTTATCTGGAGCATAAAGAGCATGTTGATCAACAAGGCTTTTGCGGTGGCGGGTACCTGCGCGTTGGTTTTTCCATTGGCGGCATCTGCCGATTTTATTGCCGACAGTAAGGCCAGTGTAGAACTGCGCAACTTCTACTTTGATCGCGACTTTCGCAACGGCCCACCCACGGCCCAGCGTGACGCGGCAAAAGAATGGGCGCAGGGCATCATGATGCGCCTGGAGTCGGGGTATACCGCCGGCACCGTGGGCCTGGGCATCGACGCCGTTGGCATGCTCGGCCTCAAGCTTGACGGCGGTGAAGGGTCCGGTGGCACGGGCCTGTTGCCGGCTGACCTGGGTTCGAAAAACGGCCGCGGCTCACAGGACGAATATTCCAAACTCGAACTCACCGCCAAGGCGAAAGTTTCGCAAACTGTTTTGAAAGTCGGCTCCCTCGCCTTCCGCACGCCCGTGGTATCGAGCAATGACACGCGCCTGTTGCCGTCGACGTTCGAAGGCGCGCTACTGACTTCCAGCGACATTGATCAGTGGGTCCTGCAAGGGGGCAAGCTGGAACAGATAAAATTCAACAGTTCCTCTAACTATCAGGACTTCACCGGTAACCGCATCGGCGGTGTCAGTGATGACTTCCGCTTTGCCGGTGGTACTTACAGCTTCAACAAAACCCTCAGCACAAGTTTGTTCTATGGCAACCTGGAAAATGTCTATCGGCAGTTCTTTGGCGGCGTCGTCTATGAAATTCCCCTCGCCGCACAACAGTCGCTGAAGTTCGATCTGCGTTATTCGAAAAGTACCGATGACGGTCACTTCCGCCCCCTCGATAACCGGGCAGCGAACGGGCTGGTTTCCTACACCCTGGGCGCCAACGTGTTCACAGCCGCCTATCAGCGCATGAGCGGTGACGACCCGTTCCCCTACATCGCCAACAGCGACCCTTACCTCGTCAACTTCGTACAGATCAACGATTTCGCCAACACCCAGGAGCGCTCATGGCAACTGCGCTATGACTACAACTTCGCCGCGCTAGGCATCCCTGGGCTCACCTTCATGACGCGTTATGTCAGCGGCGACAATGCCCAGGTCGCAGGCCGCAACTCAGGCAAAGAGTGGGAGCGCGATACCGACATCGGTTACGTGATCCAAAGTGGCTCACTGAAGAACGTCGGGGTCAAACTCAGAAACGCGACGGTTCGTTCGAACTTTGGCAATGACCTGGATGAGACCCGTCTGATCGTGAGTTACACATTAGCGCTCTAAGAATCACCGCCCTCCCTGTGGGAGCGAGCCTGCTCGCGATAGCGGCGGATCAGCTTGCATGGATGTTGGCTGACAGATCGCTATCGCGAGCAAGCTCGCTCCCACAGGGATCTGTGCTGATAGAATGCCCCGCTTATTCCCGTCCTCCGTAGCTCACGCCATGACCCCAACCGCCCGCCCCCATACCCCGAACATCGCCATCATCGGCGGCGGCCCTGCCGGCCTGATGGCGGCCGAGGTGTTGAGCCAGGCCGGGATACAGGTCGACCTGTACGACGCCATGCCCTCAGTGGGCAGAAAGTTCCTGCTGGCCGGTGTCGGCGGCATGAACATCACCCACTCGGAGGACTTCTCGCCGTTCCTGTCCCGCTACGGCGAGCGCGCGCCCAATATCGCCCCGCTGTTGCGGGCCTTCGGTGCGCACGAGTTATGCGAATGGATTCACGGATTGGGCATCGATACCTTTGTCGGCAGTTCCGGACGAGTATTTCCGACCGACATGAAAGCCGCCCCGCTGCTGCGCGCCTGGCTCAAGCGTCTGCGCGACGCTGGCGTGGTGATCCACACCCGCCATCGCTGGCTTGGCTGGAACCCGGACGGCAGCTTGAAAATGGCCTCCCCCGACGGTGAAAAGGCGTTGCAGCCCAACGCGACGCTGCTGGCCCTGGGCGGCGGTAGCTGGTCACGCCTGGGTTCGGACGGTGCCTGGATGCTGCCCCTGGAACAGCGCGGCGTAGCCCTGGCGCCACTGCAGCCGAGCAATTGTGGATTCGACGTGCAGGCCTGGAGCGATCTGATGGTCAGCAAATTCGCCGGTGCCCCGCTGAAAAATGTCGCCATCGGCCTGAACGATGACAAGCCGCGCCTCGGCGAATGCGTGATCACCGCTACCGGTATCGAAGGCAGTCTGATCTATGCCCTGTCGGCACCGATACGCGAAGCCATCAACCAGCACGGTAGCGCGACGATCCATCTGGACCTGCTGCCGGGCCGGCCGCTGGACAAGATCCAGCAAGCGTTGAGCAAACCTCGCGGTTCACGCTCGGTGGCCAAGCACCTGCACAGTCAATTGGGGATCGATGGGGTCAAGGCTGCGCTGTTGCGCGAGCAAACACCTGCCGATTGCTTCGCCGACCCGGCGCGGCTGGCCCAGGCAATCAAGGCCTTGCCCATCACCCTGGTAAAAACCCGCCCGCTGGACGAAGCCATCAGCAGTGCCGGTGGCGTGACCTTCCAAGCCCTGGACGAACGCCTGATGCTCAAGCAGATGCCTGGCGTGTTCTGTGCCGGAGAAATGCTCGACTGGGAAGCACCGACCGGCGGCTATTTGCTCACGGCCTGCTTTGCCAGCGGCCGGGCGGCTGGCCTAGGGATGTTGGAATTCTTGAATGGTTGAATTCGTAGGAGACCTTTGAGATCAAGGCTTACGCTTACGCGGCCCGGTATTGAACACCGGGACTTTGCGCACCGGCTTGACCGAAGGCTCCACGGGCGAGGCGTCGCCGCTGTCGACCCACTTGCCCAGGTTGCGCTTGCCGCCACCGCCCGAGGCTTTCGGTTTCTTCGGCTTTTTCGGCTTCTTGATGACCTGGCCGCTGGCATCAGTGTCCGGCACCCGATGCTCAGGCTCGAAGTCCTGCTCCATCTGCCGTGGCAGCGTCTGACGGGTCAGGGTTTCGATGGCTGACAGCAGATTCACTTCATCGGCGCAGACCAGGGAAATCGCTTCCCCGGTGGAACCTGCCCGGCCAGTACGACCGATACGGTGGATGTAATCCTCGGCGACGATCGGCAAATCGAAATTCACCACCAGCGGCAAGTCTTCGATGTCCAGCCCACGCGCGGCGACATCGGTGGCCACCAGGATCTGGATTTCACTGGCCTTGAAACGGTCCAGCGCCCGTTGGCGAGTGGCCTGGGGTTTATCGCCGTGGATGCCGTCGGCATTGACGCCCATGCCCTGGAGTTTTTCCACCAGCGCATCGACACCGTTGCGGGTCTTGGCAAAGACCAGCACCTGTTTCCACTTGTTCTTGCGCATCAGGTGCACAAACAACTCTGGCTTGCGCTTCTTGTCCACCGTCACCACCCATTGCTTGACGGTGTTGGCGGCCACATTGCGCGGGCTCACTTCGATGCTCAGCGGATCGTTGAGCATTTGCCCGGCCAGCAAGCGGATCGCGTCGGAGAACGTTGCCGAGAACAGCAGCGTCTGGCGCTTCTTCGGCAGTGCTTTGTAGATATTCGCCAGCTCCTCGGAGAAGCCCAGGTCGAGCATGCGGTCGGCTTCGTCCAGCACCAGGGTCTGCAACTGGTTGAACTTCAGTGCATTCTGGCGGAACAGGTCGAGCAAGCGCCCTGGCGTGGCGACCAGCAGATCAACCCCTTTGCGCAGCTTCATCATCTGCGGGTTGATGCTGACGCCGCCGTACACCGCATAGGTGCTCAACGGCAGGTTTTGCGCGTATTGGCGCACGCTTTCGTGAACTTGCTCGGCCAGTTCACGGGTCGGCACCAGAATCAGCGCCCGTACCGAGTTGGCACTGACCTTCGGCCCCTCGGTGGTCAGCAACTGCAACAGCGGCACGGCGAAACCGGCGGTTTTACCGGTGCCGGTCTGGGCCGCGGCCATCAGGTCGCGACCGGCCAGCACCGCCGGCATGGCTTGAGCCTGCACCGGGGTCGGGGTCTGGTAGCCGAGCGTCTCAAGGGCGCGCAGCAAGGGTTCGATCAGGCCAAGGGTGGCGAAAGTCATGGAAGTACCGTAGGAAAATCAGCGCAAGGTGTGCAATGCGCGGCAGTTTACCCTAAATCAGGATTCGGCCGGCGCAGGCTTGGGTTTGCGCCACTGGGGCAAACCGATCAACACCACCGCACTGATGATCACCAACATCGCCAGGGCCTCCTCGATGCCGATGGTTTCACCGGCGAACACAATGCCCAGCAGCACCGCCACCGCCGGGTTGACGTAGGCATAGCTGGTGGCCGCCGCCGGACGGACGTGCTTGAGCAGGTACATATAGGCGTTGAAGGCAATGATCGAACCGAAGCAAGTCAGGTAGGCCAGCGCTATCCAGCCTTCCAGCGGCGGCATGCTGTCCAGGTGTTCGCCGCTGGCCACGCTGCCGATCAACAGCACCACACCGCCCACCAGCATTTCCACGGCACTGGCCATCGCCCCCGCCGGCAGCGGCAGGTGCTTGCTCAATACCGAGCCGAAGGCCCAGGATGCCGCCGCGAACAGCAGCAAGGTCGCGCCCAGTGGGCTCGATTGCAGGTTGGAGCCCAGATTGAGCATGGCAATGCCGATCAACCCCAGCACAATCCCCGCCCATTCCAACCGGGTATTACGGGCGCCCCAGAAATATCCGCAAAGCAAGGTAAACAACGGCACCGTCGCCACGGCCAGCGCCGCCACCCCGGACGCCACGCCCGTGTGCTCGGCGACACTGACCGCGCCATTGCCGAAGCTGAGCAACAACACGCCGATCACAGCCCCGGCCTTCCACTGCGCCCAGGTCGGTGCCGGCGCCCCGCGCCAGCGCAGGAAACCGTACATCAGCGACCCGGCGATCACGAAACGAATCCCGGCCAACAGCAGCGGCGGCCAATGCTCCACCCCAATGCGAATCACCAGGTAGGTCGACCCCCAGATGACATACAAGGCAAAAAAGGCAGCGATCAATGGCAAGGGAAAACGGCGTGGGCCAGGCATGGTCAGCTCGAAGTCAGGACAATGAGAGACGCTATTCTAGAAAGGCGACAAGCGGAAAATAAGTTACAAAACCTGTTTATCCGAACCGTACACTTTTCAAAACAAGGAGATCAGCGCTATAAACCGTACTTTCGAAAGCCAGCCCCCTGGGAGCCAGAACCGTGGATAAATACGACCGCATGCTGCTCAGTGCCCTGTTGGAAAACGGTCGTGCGTCCTACGCCGAACTGGCCCGCAAAGTGAACCTCTCGGCCCCGGCCGTGGCCGAGCGGGTCAGCAAGCTGGAAACCAGCGGCGTGATCACCGGCTATCAAGCAAAAGTCGACATGGCGAAAATCGGCCTGCCGGTGCAGTGCGTCATCGAACTGCGGATGAACCAGCACGGTAACCAGAAGACCTACGACGAACTGTGCAAAATCCCGCAACTGACTGAGTGCCATCGGGTGACGGGCGACCCGTGCGTGATCATGCAGGCGGCGGTCGGCTCGATGCCGGAGCTGGAAGAGCTGATCAACCGCATCGCCAAGTTTGGCTTCAGCAAGACCTCGATCGTGCTGTCCAGCGCGATTGAAAAGCGCGTGCCGTTGGGGCAGTTGGAAGGCAACGGAAAATAACCTGCTCACCCCTGATCAACCTGTGGGAGCGGGCTTGCTCGCTCCCACAGGGTTTTGCAGTATGCCTAGAACCCGCGATGGCGCTTGAGGTGCTCGTTGATCTTCGCCGCCGGCACTTTCTGCAAACTGCACAGCAAATCGTGGGACAACTCCCGCAGCCCATGCTGTTGCCGCAGCTGCGTCGCCAGGTGCGCGGTGAGGTTGGCGGCCATTTCGGCGTCGGCCATGGCCCGGTGAGCCTGGCCCGTGTGGGGCAGGCCGGCGAAGGTGTTAAGCGTGCCGAGCTTGTGGTTCGGCGCCGTCGGCATCAGGCGCCGGGCCAGCAGCAGTGAGCAGGCGAAATTCTGCAGGCGGGTGCGCTTGATCCGGCCCAGTTCGAAGTCCCAGAACTTCTGGTCGAATGCGGCGTTGTGGGCCAGCAGCGGCGTGATGCCGACGAACTCGTTGACCTCGTTCATCACCTTTTCCGCGGGCGGGGCGCTGCGCAGCATGGCGTTGCTGATGCCGGTCAGTTGCTCGATGAACGCAGGCACGCGCACACCGGCGTTCATCAGGCTCTGATAGCGATCCACAATCCGGCCTTGTTCGAGGATCACCACGGCGATTTCGGTGGCCCGGCAACTGCTGCTCGGCGTGATGCCGGTGGTTTCAAAGTCGATGACTGCGATGCGTTCCAAACCTGTCTGAACTCCGTAAAAATCAATTCTTGAGCAGCAACGCGCCTTCGATCGGCACGTAGCGGCTGGCGGCGCGAATCAGCGAGTTGGCCGTCAGCCCCGGCACACCATAAGCCACCGCCTGAACCCCGTGTTTGCTGATGATGCGTTCCAGCAGCATGTCGAAATCGCCATCACCGGACGCCAACACCACCTCGTCAACGTGATCGGCAGCGTCCATGATGTCCAGGGTGATGCCCACGTCCCAGTCGCCCTTGGCCGAGCCGTCGCTGCGCTGGATGTAAGGCTTGAGCTTTACGATAAAGCCCAGGTTGCGCAGGATCTGCTGGAATTGCTGCTGCTTGCTGTCACCGCGATCGATCGCATACGCGTAGGCCTCGACGATCTGCCCCTGCTTGCTGACATCGGCCCACAAGGCCGCGTAGTTGAAATGGCAACCATAAGCCTGGCGCACGGTGTAGTAGAGGTTCTGGACATCGGCGAACACTGCGATTTTTTTCACCGCGTTTCCTCTTGAATGCACAAGCCAGCAGAGCGGGCCCGAAAAGTTGCCCAGTATGCCAGCCCAGAGGAATGTTCCGCGAATAATCGGTCCGAGGCACCAGGGCGCCCCGGACGAATGGCAGGTCAGACGAAGGAGTCGTCATCGCCAAAGAAGGATGAATCGTCGCTGTAGTCGGCGTCGGCGAAACCGCCCTGGTCGTTGCCATAGGCATCGTTACCGGCGACGCTTGAGTCATCGCCCCAGCCGCTGTCACTGCTTGCCGTGTCATTGACCGGTTGGGCCGGCGCTTGCTCGATGACCTCGACCACTTCCTGAGGCTGCTGGGCACCGTGGAACAGACTGCTGATGCCCTGGGCCAGCATCACGCCCCCGGCCACGCCAGCCGCGGTTTTCAGCGCGCCGCTCATGAAGCTGCCGGCCCCTGGAGCCTGCTGTGGCGCGGCGCCGTAGTTAGCGGGCGGCGCGGCGTAGTTCTGCTGGGGTGGCGCATTGAAGCCAGTTTGCGCCGGTTCGCGCCAGCCGCCACCGCTGGCGGGCGAAGCGCCTGGAGTTGACGCGGGACGTGAGTCGCGCGAGCTGCCACCGAAAATACTCGAGAGAAAGCCACCCCCGCTGGGCGCTGGAGGCTGTTGGCGGGCCTGTTGCAGGTCCGCCTGCAACTGCTCGATCTGCTGGCTCAACTGCTTGTTCTGCTCGTCGAGGCTGTTGAGCGCCGTCTCTTGCACCAGAATCGCCTGGGTCATGAAATAACCCGCTGCGGGCTGGCGGATCATATGTTCCTTGATCCGCGCCTCGGCCTGGGCGTCGCGCGGAGCTGAATCCTTTTCGGCCTGTTGCAACCGTGAAAACAGTCCATCGATCAGGGTTTGTTCTTCGCTGTTCATGGCGACCTCATCAGATTGCCGGGTAGAAAACCATGCCGGCCCCACAGGACCGGTGCCAGCCAGTAATGGGGCTGGGCACAGAGGTTTCAATGGTCTTTACCTGATGTTTACGTTTGCTTGTGCAGGCGCCTGATCGGTTAAAGTGTCGGACCGCTTTTTGACCTGCGATACCGACTCATGAATCCGTTTGACGTGCTGCGCGACTCTTTGTATTTCTTCAAGCGCCATCTTGGCCGGATCGCCCAGCTGTGCCTGCCGCTGGTGATCCTCGAGGCCGTGCTGCAACAAGGCGTGGACAGCGTCGTGGGCCCCGAAGGCTTTTCCGGCTACAGCCTGATCGTCGGGCTGCTGATATACCCGCTGTACACCACTGCGCTCATTCTGTTTCTCGACGCCCGCAGTCGCGGCGAATCGCCCCGTCCCCGTGACCTTCTCGCGACGGCCCTGACCCTGTGGCCACGCTTTGCCCTGCTGACCGCACTCAATACGTTGCTGATTCTGGTGGGCATTTCGTTGTACTTCCTGCCGGGCCTTTGGCTGATGGTGGTGCTGGCCTTTGGCGAATACCTGCTGGTGCTGCGCGGCCTGACGCCGCTGGCAGCCATGAAGGAAAGCCTGCGCCTGAGTCGCGGCAGTTTCTGGCGCATCCTGTTGTGCATTCTTTGCGTGATGGTCCCGCTCTGGCTGCTCAAGGGCGCCAGCCTGTCGGTGTACCCGCCGCCCCAGAACCCGCTGATCACCTTGCTGATCGACAGCGTTCACAGCTTCCTGCAACTGTTCACCACCGTGGTGCTGTTCCGGATGTTCATGCTCGTCGCGGAAAAACCTGACAACCGTTGACGACTGCTGCGCAGGTGACGGGCTTGGGCTCGGCAACTGCTCTCGGTTATGCTCGGGATCACTTTTGCGTATTGCCCATTTAAGTCGAGCCATGACCCGTCTATTGCGCTACACCTTGCTGGGCCTGTTGTTGATTCTCGGCCTGGCCGCCCTGTCGATCTACAGCCTGACCTGGCGCCCACAGCCCCGGGAAGCACTGCCGGTCAGTTGCCCCGCCAACACCGCAACGCTCAGGCCTGGCCAGGCCTTGAAGGTGATGACCTGGAACGTCCAGTTCCTGGCCGGCAAGCGCTACGTGTTCTGGCACGACCTGGCCCAGGGTGACGATGAAAGCCCGACCGCCGAAGACATGGCCTTCAGCCTTGACGAAGTGGCAAGGGTCATTCGCGACGAGCAACCGGACATCGTGTTGCTCCAGGAACTGGACGACGGCGCCAAGGCCAGCGACTACCAGAACCAGCTCAAGTTGTTGCAGGAACGCTTGACCGACCTGTATCCGTGCAGCACCAGCGCCTTTGACTGGAAAGCCGATTTCATCCCCGACCCGCATATCTTCGGCAGCGTTGGCCGGCAGTTGGCGACGTTGAGCCGTTACCGCATCGATCAAGCGGAACGGGTGCAGTTGCCAGTGGCCGGGGCCAATTTCATCAGCCGCCAGTTCCAGCCGAAAAACGCTTTGTTGGTCAGTCACCTGCCACTGAGCAGTGGCGGCCACCTGGTCGTGCTCAACACGCATCTGGAACGGGCCACGCAACCAGATGAAACCCTACCCAATCAGGTCAGGGCCGTGAGCAAGGTCCTGGACAAACTTGAATCGCGAGGCACACCCTGGCTGATCGGCGGCGACTTCAATCTGCTCCCCCTGGGCCAATACCTGCGCCTGCCTGCCGAGCAACGCACGCCCTACTCCGCCGACAGCCCGTTGCACCTGCTGTGGGATAAATACCCGATGATCCCCACCAACAACGAGGCCAGCGGCATCGACCGCGCCCACTGGCTGACCCACTACCCTAACGACCCCGGCCTCAACGGCCCTGACCGCACTGTCGACTACCTGTTCTACAGCCCTCGGATCAAGCGGGTCGAGGCTCGGGTGCGGCAGGACGATACCTTGCGGATCTCCGATCATTTGCCGGTGATTGCCCGATTCCTGTTGCCGGCCACGCCGTGACGGCAAGCCACATTCGTCGCCAGACGAGTGTGGCGCTGGCCCGCATCACCCACACGTGATCAGGGTCGAGTCCCTGTCTCAGCTGCCTGGACCGTCCAGGGTTTGACCTGTTCGCTCAGCGTCAGGCCCAAACCGGGACGAGTGGGTACCAACATCCGACCGTCGCGGGTTTCCAGACGCTCGTTGAACAGCGGCTCAAGCCATTCGAAATGCTCGACCCAGGGCTCGGTCGGATAAGCGGCGGCCAGGTGAACGTGCAGTTCCATGGCGAAGTGAGGGGCCAGCATCAGGCCCGCCTGCTCGGCCATTGATGCGACCTTCAGGTAAGGGGTGATGCCGCCTACTCGTGGCGCGTCGGGCATCAGGAAATCAGCGCCGCGCTGCTTGATGAACTCGGCGTGTTCAGCAACGCTGGTGAGCATTTCACCCGTGGCAATCGGTGTATCGAACTGCTGCGCCAACGCGGCATGGCCTTCAGCGTCATAGCAGTCCAGCGGCTCTTCAATCCAGATCAGGTTGTACGCTTCAAACTGCCGACACATACGCTGGGCCGTCGGGCGATCCCATTGCTGGTTGGCATCCACCATCAACGGGAAGTGGTCACCCAAGTGCTTGCGCACCGCACTGACCCGTTCAATGTCGATGGCGCAATCCGGTTGCCCGACTTTCAATTTGATGCCGCCGATACCTTTTTCACGCGAGAGGTCGGTGTTCTTCATCAACTGATCGAGCGGGGTGTGCAGGAAGCCACCGGACGTGTTGTAGCAACGCACCGAGTCACGTTGAGCACCGAGCAAGCGGGCCAGCGACAGATTGGCGCGCTTGGCCTTCAAATCCCACAACGCCACGTCGAACGCACCGATGGCCTGGGTCGACATACCGCTGCGGCCCACCGACGCGCCAGCCCAGCACAGCTTGGTCCAGAGTTTGGCAATGTCACTGGGGTTTTCGCCGATCAGCGCCGGGGCGATTTCCTTGGCATGCGCGAATTGTCCCGGCCCGCCGGCACGTTTGGAGTAACTGAAACCCAGGCCCTGATGCCCATCGACGGTCTCGATTTCGGCAAACAGGATGGCGATTTCAGTCATCGGCTTCTGTCGGCCGGTGAGCACCTTGGCATCACTGATGGGATTGGCCAGCGGCAGGATGACCGAAGCGACACGAACCCAGGCAATGCGGTCGTCGTCGGAGGACTTGAGTGTTTGTTGTTGTACGAGCATGGGGCTCTCCTTGGACAGGCTCTGAAGGCGACGATGATTGCGCAATCATCAAGAGACATAAAAAAGACCTTCGCCGGTGCTTCAGAAGGTCTCTTGCCTCGATACTACACTGATTGCGCAATCATTCAATCCCGCAAATCCCCGGAAAATCGACTGCCAGGTTCAGGTACTGGCGCGGTCGATGAACGTGAAGCCGGTGTCGATCCGCACGGGTTCGAGGTGGGCGCCGGGATTTTCGAAGCGTTCAAGCAGTGCCTCAGCCACATGCAGGCCAAGCCTGGCGCCGTCAACGCTGACGGTCGACAGCGCCGGGTAAACCTGTGCCGCGCTGCTGAGATCTCCGAAGCCCATAACGGCCAGCTCAGCGGGCACCTTCAGGCCAAGGCTGGCGGCTTGCGCCAACACACCTTGAGCCACGGTATCGGAGCTGCACACCACGATGTCGGGGCGCACCGGCAGATCCAGCAGCCGCCGAAGCCCCTCACGCCCCACCTCCAGCGTGGCGGGGGGCGCCAAGACTTCCATCGGCACCTCTTCAATGCCCTGGCGCCTCAGCTCGGCGATAAGACTGTTGCAGCGACGCAGGCCACGGGGGTCGCTGATGGTCACCACGGAAAAGCGCTGGTAACCCTTTTTAAGCAAATGTCGCGCTGTCTCTTGCCCCACTTTTTCATGTGAGAAGCCCACCAGCATGTCTAAAGGGTCTTCACTCAGATCCCAGGCCTCGACCACGGGGATTCCCGCCTGGGCGAGTCGCAAGCGGCTTGATTCGGTATGCAGCGTACCGGTCAGTACGATGCCATCCGGACGCCGACCGAGTACGGCTTCAAGCAGTTTTTCTTCCTGCTCCGCGCTGTAGCCTGTCAGGCCGAGCAGGGTTTGATAGCCCGCCTGGGTCAGGCGGTCCATCAGCGATTGCACGGTGTCTGCAAAAATGGAGTTAGCGATGGTAGGCAGGAAAATCGCCACCAGACGACTTTTGTTGCTCGCCAGGCTACCCGCCAGCATGTTCGGCACATAGCCCGATTGGCGCACCGCTTCGCGGACCTTCTCCCGCGTGTTCTCGCTCACCAGTTCAGGGCGATGCAATGCCCTGGAAACAGTCATTGGCGAAACGCCTGCAATCTTTGCCACATCGACCAACGTCAGGCTGGCGCCCTTGGTGGCGGCGGTCGTCGATCCCTGAAAGGTGGACGCTGCTGGTTTCTTTGCCATGAACTGTTCCGAATCTGAAGCCAACTAACCGGGACTGCGTATAAAGCAGTTGATGGGGCGGTGAATCTACCATTTGCGCCGCCGTGCTGGCGGGCCAAGCCGGCGGTTTTTTACTTGCGGGGTTT
The DNA here is from genome assembly GCF_039581215.1 of Pseudomonas halotolerans. Classification (NCBI taxonomy): domain Bacteria; kingdom Pseudomonadati; phylum Pseudomonadota; class Gammaproteobacteria; order Pseudomonadales; family Pseudomonadaceae; genus Pseudomonas; species Pseudomonas halotolerans. Next base: position 26,078 of record NZ_JBCNTJ010000024.1, on the reverse strand, counting down.
GATCCGTGCCGTGGCTTCGGCCACCAGCGGATCGTCCGGCCAGTAATGTTTGGGATACCGCCCCTTGAGGTCCTTCTTCACTTCGGCATAAGTGCTGCGCCAGAAATTCGCCAGGTCCTGGGTCACTTGCACCGGTCGCCGCGCCGGTGACAGCAAGTGCAGTTTGACGACCTGCCGGCCGCCGGCAATACGCGGAGTGTCAGCCAGGCCGAACAGTTCCTGCAAGCGTACCGCCAGAATCGGCGGGTGCTCGCTGTAGTCCAGGCGAATCGACGAGCCCGAAGGCACGCTCAGATGATGGGGTGCCCATTCATCCAGCCGTTGCGGCAAGGGCCAGGGCAGCAGGTTGTGGACGATACTGGGCAGGTCAAGGTTGGCAAAATGGCTGAGGCGTGACACGCGCCCCAGGTAAGGCATCAACCACTGCTCAAGCGTGTTCAGTAGCGCCCCATCGCTGACATCTGGCCAATCACTCTCGCCCTTGGCCTCCAGGTCGAGCTGGCGCAACAGTGCCACCCGCGCCTGCCATTGCCGCAGCTCCGGCGTCCAGGGCAGCAACTCCAGGCCCTTGCGCCGTACCAGATTCACCAGCGCCTGGCTGCGGGCCGATTCATCCAGGCCAGTCAGTGGCTCACGGCTGAGCACCAGTTCGCCGACCTTGCGCTGGCGCTCGGCCCGCAGCACGCCTTCACGCTCGTCCCAATCCAGTTGATCCACCAAGCGCACCTGCTCGGCCAGCACCGAATCAAACAGCGCCGGATCGAAGTCCGTCGCCAGGTAGATCCGTTCTTCGCGCTGCCCCTGACGGCTGCCCAGGTCGGCGATCACCAGCCACGCCTTTTTCATCAGGCTATCCGCCTCGGCAAACAACGCCGCGCGGCCGTTGGCCAGGCGATACTCCGCCCCGCCGGGCCGCCGCTGTTGGGCGACGCGATCCGGGTAGGCCAGCGCCAACAGAGCGCCCAGCCAGCGCGGATGTTCGGGGTCGGCGACGGCTTCTTCGGCCTTGCCCCGCAGGTAACCGCGATATTGCCGGGCCAGCTGCCGCGCCCGCTGGACCCCGCCCTGGGCGCCACGGGCGACCCGCTCTTCACCAGACAGCAACGCCAGGCGCGTGTGCAGGTCCGCCCCGGCGCCGCGCAGAATGTCTCGCTCACCCAACAACGCCGCGACGTTACACGCCATGTCCGCCAGCCCCAGCGACTGCCCACGCAGCAACAAATGGGCGATGCGCGGGTGAGCCGGCAGTTCGGCCATGGCTTGGCCATGCCGGGTTAGTTGCTCGCCGTCCAGCGCGCCCAGGCGTTGCAGCAGATCCTGCGCCTGGGCATAAGCGGCGGCGGGCGGAATGTCGAGCCAGACCAATTGCTGCGGCGTCACGCCCCAACGTCCCAATTGCAGGGCCAGCCCGGCCAGGTCCGCCGAAAGAATCTCGGCGCTGCCATAGGCGGCCAGTTGTTCGTGCTGGTCTTCGGACCACAACCGGTAACACACCCCCGGCTCCAGACGCCCGGCCCGCCCGGCCCGCTGAGTGGCGCTGGCCCGGGAAATGCGCTGAGTGTCGAGGCGGGTCATGCCACTGCCCGGATCGAAACGCGGCACTCGCGCCAACCCGGCGTCGATCACCACCCGCACGCCATTGATGGTCAGGCTGGTTTCAGCGATGTTGGTGGCCAGCACCACTTTGCGCTGGCCGGGCGGCGCCGGGTCGATGGCCGCACGTTGGGCGGCGAGGTCCAGCTCGCCATGCAACGGACAGAGCAGCACATTGCCGCCCTCACCCAAGGCATCGGCCAGTTGCTGATGAACCCGCCGGATCTCCGCTTGCCCAGGCAAGAACACCAGCACGCTGCCGGTTTCATCGTGCAGCGCTTCGAGCACGGTCTGCACCAGGCGCGGCTCGATGAACTCGCCGGGCTGGAACGGCCGGCCCCAGCGCACTGCCACCGGGAACATGCGACCCTCGCTGCGCAGAATCGGCGCGTCGCCCAACAACCCGGCCAGGCGCTCGCCTTCCAGAGTCGCGGACATCAGCAGGATCTTCAGCGGCTGGTCGTCGCGAAACAGCTCCCGGCCATTGAGGCTCAAGGCCAAGGCCAGGTCGGCGTCGAGACTGCGTTCGTGGAATTCATCAAAAATCAGCAGCCCCACGCCTTCCAGCGCCGGGTCGTCCTGCAAGCGGCGGGTGAGGATGCCCTCGGTGACCACTTCAATGCGGGTTTTGGGGCCGACCTTGCTGTCGAGCCGAATCCGGTAGCCGACGGTTTCACCGACCTTTTCCCCCAGCTCGCTGGCCAGTCGCTCGGCCGCCGCCCGTGCCGCCAGACGCCGGGGCTCAAGCATCAGAATGGTCTGCCCGGCCAACCAGGCCTCATTCAACAGGGCCAAGGGGACGCGGGTGGTTTTACCGGCGCCGGGCGGTGCTTCGAGCACGGCTTCGTGGCACGATGCCAAGGCTTGACGCAGGGCGGGTAAAACTTCATCAATCGGCAAAGAAATCATGCTGGCTCCAAAACAGAGGGCCGAGTATAACGGCGAACTGTTTAGCGTGGTCTGGACTCCAACCAGCAACGCCTCTACCTGCTCAGGAGATTGCTATGCGTATTCCCTTTCGCGTGATCGGTGGCGTTCTGGTCGCCACGCTGCTGACCCAGATCAGCGCCTGCGGCTCGATCTTCTACCCCGACCGTCGCGGCCAGATCGACGGCAAGATCGACCCGGCGATTGCCGCGCTGGACGCCGTCGGCCTGCTGTTCTACATCATCCCCGGCCTGATCGCGTTCGCCGTGGACTTCGCCACCGGGGCGATTTATTTCGAACCCGGCAGAAGCGTTCAGATCGAGCCTGAGAAACTCAAGCCGGCCATCAACGCCGACGGCAGCGTCAATAACCTCAAGCTGCAAGCGATCCTGGAAAGCGAACTGGGCCGCAGTTTCCCCCTGGACGACCCACGCTTGATCCAAAGCAAGGGCAACGCCCAGCAACTGGCCGCCCTCGGGCTTAAACCGGCCGCGTGATGGGCGCTATTGAAGGAACGACCGCGCCATGACCACCAGCACCGAACATGCCCGTCTGCTGCGCCTGGCCACGCGCGCTTCGGTGGCCGTGGCGCTCATTCTGGTCGTTGCCAAGGCACTGGCCTGGTGGCTGAGCGGCTCGGTGAGCATGCTCGCCGGCCTGACCGACTCGGCGCTGGACGGCGTCACGTCGCTGCTCAACCTGCTGGCCGTGCATTACGCCTTGCGCCCCGCCGACGAGGACCATCGTTACGGCCACGGCAAAGCCGAGTCCCTGGCCGGCATGGCCCAGGCATTGTTCATCGGCGGCAGTGCCGTGTTGATTGCGTTGCAGGCAGTTGAGCGCCTGAAAAACCCGGTCCCGGTGGAGGCGGCCTGGCTCAGTGTCGGCGTGATCATCTTCGCCCTGGGGCTGACCCTGGCCTTGTTGGCGCTGCAACATCGGGTCGTGCGTGCCACCGGCTCCACCGCCGTGCGCGCTGACTCGCTGCACTATCGCTCGGATCTGTTGCTCAATGGCAGCATCCTGGTCGCCCTGGTGCTGGCCGGGCTGGGTTGGGATCGGCTCGACGCCTGGTTCGGCCTGGGCATCGCCGCCTACATCCTGTGGAGCGCCATCCAGATCGCCCGGGAAAGTTTCGCGGTACTGATGGATGAGGAACTGCCACCTGACGTCAGCCAGCGCATGCTGGAACTGGCTTGCGCAGTGCCCGGCGTACTGGGTGCCCACGACCTGCGCACACGTATCTCGGGTAACCACTGGTTCGTGCAATTGCATCTGGAGCTGCCGGGCGAACTGACCCTGTCAGTGGCCCACGGCATCAGCGACCAGGCCGCCGATGCCATACACCGCGCCTATCCGAAGGCCGAAGTGCTGGTGCATGCCGATCCGACGGAAGTGGTGAAAGGCGCCAGCGCTTGACGCCGAACACAGAACCCGTGGCGAGGGAGCTTGCTCCCGCTCGGTTACGCAGCGACCGCAAACCTGGGCCTGCTGCGCAGGCCAGCGGGAGCAAAGTCCCTCGCCACAGGGGAGTGTTTTTCTTTCGAGTCATCAGTACGTCACCTGATACCCGCGACTGCTCAAGCAACTCCCCTGGGCCTGACGATAGGTCTGCACCACTTGCGGCGCGGGTGGGTAGGTGTAGTTGCGCGGGTCGAAACCGCTCTGCTGCACCGCCCAGCGATAGCATTCGTAGCCGTCCTGATTGACCTGCTCGGGAGATTGGCCGTTGGCTGGATAAGCCACCACATCGAAGCTGTTGCCTTGGGGCTGGGGCTGCGGGTTGGCTAACGGCGGCTCGACCACAACATAGTCCCGGGTGTTGGCTTCATAGATGTAATAGGCGCCAGCGGCAAGGAAAAACAGCGAGCCGCCGATCCAGACTTCCCGGGCGTAATCGGGCAGATAACGGGTACGGATTCCGCGCGGAGGCTCAACCACGATATAGCGCGGCCCTTGAGGGCGATACCAGTAACCGCCCGAATAAAAATAGTCATGGCCACGGTAAGGCACGCGGTAGTTGCGATCCGGAAAACGGTCGATGACATACCCGGGACGATACTGCGGCCCCGGTCCCCAGCCGTTGCCATGACCGTCCGGCCGGCCGGGCCAGTGCTGGTCCGGGCGAGGGTCATGGCCTGGGCGTGGCCCACCGCTCGGATAGCCATCGCTGCGGCGCGGAATATCGCGGTAGTAACCCGGCTTCGGCTCCTGGGTCTGGGTCACGCTGTCGGGGCGTCCGTGGATCGGCAGGCTGTTACCCGGTTGTTGCGGCGGACGACCATTGGGGTCTTGCGGCGGGCGGTTGTAGGGCTGGCCGCCTTGAGCGTGAGGCTGGACCTCAAACTGGCGACTGTTGTCGCCGCGAATGATCTCGTTGCTCTGTGGCCGGGGTTGGCCTGAATAACCCTGGCCGTTACCACCTCGCCCTTCCGGCCCGCCACGATTTTGCTGATCGTCGGCCACGCCCTGCGCACTGACACTTGCCCACAACAAACCAACACCTGCCAAACGCCAGATGCGCGACTTCATGAAATTCCTCACAACGGTTCAGGGCCTGATGAATGAGACTGGAAAAGTCTAGGCCGGTTCTGCGACAGGTTATCAGTCGTCGCCATTATTTAGACATTAAAAAAGGGAGGCCCGTCGGCCTCCCCTTGAGAACTTCGTCCGTGCGCGACGCTTTTGACATCGGCTCACCTCACGCCGTCTTCTGGACAGTGTGCAGCTCGGGGGTCTGCCAACACCGGTGGGTGCTGCGACCGCAGCCGGCCGGATTGGGCGGGCTGCACTGGACTGTTTGTCCGAGCAGTGATCTTGGTGATAAGCATAGGCCCGGCGCACCGGCAAATGATTGCGAAGATTGCGTAAATAAACATCACTTGCGCAATTTTTTACCCGCGATAGATAATATCCAGCAATTATCCAGACAAAGGCCCGACCAATGAGCAAACTCGACCGTTATGACCTGAGCATTCTGGCGGAATTGCAGCGCGACGCGCGCATCTCCAATCAGGAACTGGCCGAACGCATCGGTCTGTCGCCATCACCTTGCTCGCGGCGGGTCAAGCAATTGGAAGACGACGGCTACATTACCCGTCAGGTCGCCCTGCTCGACCGCAAAATGCTCGGCCTGAGCCTGACGGCCTACGTGCTCATCGGCATGGACCGCCACACCCCTGAACGTTTCGAGAACTTCGAAGCCGCCATCCGCAACCTGCCCCAGGTGCTGGAATGCAGCCTGGTGACCGGCATGGATGCCGATTACCAGCTCAAGGTCGTGGTGCCGGACATGGACCACTATCAAAAACTGCTGCTGGGGCACCTGACCCGGATTGACGGGGTCACCAGCGTGCGCTCCAGCTTTGTGTTGAACCAGGTGCTCAACAGCACCGAACTGCCGCTGACTCATCTGCGCGGCTGACGACAAACGAGCGCCGATTCACAGCCTCACACGGACTTACGCTCGGGCATCGGCCAGCCCTCGAACCCAAACCACACTCGCCTTGAAGCCACGAATCAGCCTTTGAAGTCCCGCGAGGCGTATTCGGCGAGCTTGCCCTGGATGAAGTCCAGAAAGCACTGGATCCTCAGGGCCAGTTGGGAGTTGCGGTAATACACCGCGTTGATCGGTTGGCGATAGCCGCTGTTGGCGTCGGCCAGCAGCACCGTGAGCCGACCGGCACGGATGTCTTCGCGGGTCATGAAGTCCGATAGGCACGCGATGCCCTGCCCTTGCAGCACCAAGTGGCGCACGGTCTCGCCACTGGACGCGCTGATGGCTGGCTGGATCGGCAAACGATCACCGTGCTCGTGACGCAACGGCCACTGATTGAGGCCCTCATTCTGGGCAAACCCCAACAGGGCATGCCGGGCCAGCTCGGCGACAGTGGCCGGTGTTCCGTGCCGCTTCAGATAGGTCGGGCTGGCCAGTATGTGCAGCGGGCTGCAACCCAGGGATCGGGCGTGAAGCGTCGAGTCGCTGAGGGTGCCGATGCGGATCGCGATGTCGGTACTTTGCTCGAGCAAGTCGATGATCAGGTCGTTGCTGTTGAGTTCGAGCTGGATATCCGGGTAGAGCCCGCGGAACTCTTCAATGTGCGGCACGATGGCGTGCAGCATGAAGGGCGACGCCGCATTGATCCGCAACCGCCCAGCCGGGTTTTTCTGGCGGGACGACAGACGCTCCTCCAGCTCATCCATCTGGTCAAGAATGCCCTTGGCCTGCTCGAAGAAATACTTGCCCTCTTCGGTCAGGTCCATGCGCCGCGTGGTGCGGTTGATCAGCGTGGTATCGAGCTTGGCTTCCAGGCGCGACAAGGTACGACTGACCGCAGAGGGCGTCTGCCCGATCTGTTCGGCGGCGGCGGAAATTGACCCGCATTCGATCACGCAGACGAAAATCTGCAATTCGTCGGATCTGGCTTTCACATATCCCCCTGTCGACTTCGCGCTTGTGGCAAGGGAGTCTATCCCCGTTGTGCCGCAAAGCGGACCTGAGCCACAGGATAGTATCGGGATACGTGACAAAAGAAAGGTCAGGCCTTCAGGCCGAACACCTCAATCAAATGCTGCTCATAGCGCGCCACATCGGCCTCGATGTTCGGGCGTTTCATCACGTCCACGCTCAGAAAGGTTGGCAATCCGCTCATGCCCAGGAACTGGTTGGCCTTGTGGAACGGGAAATACACTGCGTCCACACCCTTGGCTTCAAAGAAGTCGGTCGGGTCATCGAAGGCTTGCTGCGGGGCGTTCCAGGTCAGCGACAACATGTATTGCTTGCCCTGTAACAAGCCACCGCTGCCGTATTTCTGCGAAGCATCGGAGCGGGTGCGGCCGTCGCTGGCGTAGAGGCTGCCATGGCCTTCGGTGAAGACCTCATCGACGTATTTCTTGACGGTCCACGGTGCGCCCATCCACCAGCCTGGCATCTGGTAAATGATCACGTCGGCCCAGAGGAACTTGGCGACTTCTTCCTTGATGTCGTAACCACCGTCGATGAACGTGGTTTTCACATCGAACCCGCCACGGTCCAACACGCTGACCGCCGCATCATGGAGGGTGGCGTTATAGCGACCGTCGGAGTGAGCGAATTGTTTACCACCGTTGAGCAGCAGGACTTTTTTCATGAAGAGCCTCATCGGATTCCAGGGGACGCGGTTGAACGTTCACCCAATGGAAAGATTGAAAATGATGGCGGCAGAGTACCGATGAGACTGGGGCGGAGTAAGCAGTGCAACGGCAAAACTGATTTGACCTATACGCACGAATACATACCGCACTCTTGTCGTAGTATTCGCATACTTTTATTCAGGAGCCCGCCCGATGAGCGAACTGCACGGTTTCATCCTGCACGCCAAGACCCGTCCGGAAAAAGCCGAAGCCTTCGAAACGCTGTTTCGTGCCTACGTTGAACCGAGCCGTGCCGAACCCGGTTGCATCGAATATCACATGCTGCGAGACCGGCAAGACCCGACACTGTTTATCTTCTATGAAATCTGGCAATCCCAGGCTCATCTGGACGAGCACTCGAACCTGCCGCACATGAAGCAGTTCTTTGAGCAGCGCATGGAGTACCTGGAGCGCGATTTCGAAATCCGCCGCGTCGACATGCTCAGCCCGTCCTCGGCTAGCCGCTGATCAGCAAATGGCCGCCGAGCACACCCAGGCCAATGAAAAATGCCCGTTTGAACAGCTCGGCGCTGATGCGCTGACGCAGCCATTGCCCCAGCCACATCCCCAGCAGCGCCGGCGCCAAGGCCAGCAACGAAGCACTTAATTCGCCACCGCCCAAGGCGCCGTGCCAAAGCAGGCCGGCCGCCAGGGCCAGTGTCGACACCGTGAATGACAACCCCAACGCCTGCACCAGTTCGTCCTTGTTCAAGCCCAACGCTTGCAGGTAGGGCACCGCCGGAATAACGAACACACCCGTCGCGCAGGTGATGAGGCCAGTGAGCAGACCGCACAACGGCGCTGCCCACCGCTCAACACTGGCAGCAACCCGCAATGTCGGCAGCAACAGCCCACTCAGCGCGTACAGCAACAACGCGCCCCCCAACGCTCGAACCGCCCAAGGTCCACCCACCGTATCGAACCACAACGTGCCCAGACCGGTACCAATGCAAATCGCCAGCAACAACGGCCACAATCGCCGGATCAAGGCTTGCAGATGACCGCCAAAGGTCAGTTGCCAGACATTGGTCAGTGTGGCCGGGATGATGAGCAACGCCGCAGCCTGCGTCGGCGCCATAGCCAGGCCGAGCAGGCCCATGGAAATGGTCGGCAGGCCGAGGCCGATCATGCCCTTGATGGTGCCGGCCAGCAGAAAGGTGCCGATGACCAGCAAGGAAAGCATAAGGCCCAGATTTTGATAGAAAGCCATGAGTGTGTTCATGGGCGTATCGTGGGCCCTGGCGGTAGGTTTTTAAATCTGCCATAGACTGAGACAGCCTCTGGCCGAGCAAGAGGCTGAGCGTTTTGTGGGTGCAACTGGCGCCTTCGCGAGCAAGCCCACTCCCACAGGGGGATCACATTTCTGTGGGAGCGGGCTTGCTCGCGAAGGCGGCCCATCAGGCACCCCAGAACCCGGCACAGGATCACATCACTCATGCACTTCGACCTCATCGACCTGCGCCTCTACCTGCATATCCTCGACACCGGCAACATCACTGCCGGCGCTGCCCGCAGCCATTTGTCCCTGGCGGCGGCCAGTGCCCGGATCCGCGCCATGGAGGCCTCACTGGGGATCGGGTTGCTCGAGCGCGGGCGGCGCGGTGTCACCCCCACGTCGGCCGGCAAGGCACTGGGGCAACATGCTCGGGTGTTGCTGCAACACGCCGAACACCTGCAACAGGATTTGGGCGAATACGCCCGGGGCGTCAAGGGCCGTGTGCGGCTGTTGTGCAACACCAGCGCCATGACCGAATACCTGCCGGAGTTGCTGGCCGGCTTTCTCAAGGCCCACCCCAACCTCGACATCGACCTGCAGGAACTGCCCAGCTCAAGGATCACCCATGCACTGCGTCACGGCGCGTCGGACCTGGGTATCATCTCCGACGCGGTCGACACCGCCGGCCTTGAAACCCGCCCCTTTCGCGATGATCCGCTGGTATTGATCCTGCCCTCGGAACATCCCCTGGCTGACGGCCGTCCGCTGAGTTTCAATGAGACCCTCAGCCATGATTATGTAGGCCTGAACGCCTCCAGTGCTCTGGCGATCTACCTCGAAGAACAGGCGCTGCACGCCGGACGACGCATGCACATTCGCATTCGCGCCGACGGTTTTGATGGGGTGATTCGCATGGTCGCTCATGGCGCGGGCATTGCCATCGTGCCCAAGGCCGCGATCGCGCGGCGCCCGCCCGAGCCTTCCTGGCGATGGGTGTCGCTGCAAGAGGCCTGGGCTCAACGCTCACTGCGCCTGTGTGCCCGCCGCTTCGAAGACTTGCCCGCCTACGCCAGAGCCCTGGCCACGCACCTGACCGCCATCTGATGAGCGCTTCTGGATAGGTCGGTGTCGAGCACAGGCATCTGTCCGATCATGTCGCGCGTTAGGGTGCCTGCTCTCTTCTGCCCCTTTCGGAGTTCACATGACCGCCCCCATCACCGTCCTGCGCGATACCCATCCGCTGCCCGTACTCGATGCCTGCAAATGGGAAAAGCTCGAAGGCGACCCGCACACCGTCAACCTCAACGCCTACACCAGCGAAGACGGCAGCAAGATCATGGGCACCTGGATCTGTACGCCGGGCAAGTGGCGCGTGGACTATGTGAAGTGGGAGTACTGCCATTTCCAGGAAGGCTACTGCATCATCACCCCCGATGGCATGGAGCCGATCCATCTGCGGGCCGGTGACATCTTTGTCGTCGAGCCAGGCATGAAAGGCACGTGGGAAGTGGTCGAGACCGTGCGTAAATATTTCGTCTTTGCCTGAAACAAAAAACCGAGAGACCACCCGACATGGTCTCTCGGAAAACAGCTTTTCGGGATCTGCATGTTGCTTGCATATGCCCCTGTGGCGAGGGGATTTATCCCCGCTGGGTTGCGCAGCAGTCCCAAAACCTGACACTCGGTATGTCAGGCATTTTGAAGGGGGGCGCTTCGCACCCCAGCGGGGATAAATCCCCTCGCCACAAAAAGCCGCCGATACCCCAGCGCTTATTGCGGTTTGCGATAGCTGTTAACAATCGCCGAAAAATCCTTGCCGCCCTCGCCCCGCTGACTCATCGCCTGGTACAACTGCTGCGCCACCGCGCCCAATACCACCGGTTGATGAACCTGCCGCGCCGCTTCAGTCGCCAGGCCCAGATCCTTGAGCATCAGATCGGCACCAAAGCCCCCGGTGTAGCCACGGGACGCCGGCGCTGTTTCGATCACGCCCGGCCACGGATTGTAGGTGTCCGAACTCCAGCACCGGCCCGTCGAGCTGTTGATGATCCCGGCCAGTACCTGCGTATCGATCCCCAGGGCATCGCCCAGGGCCATGGCTTCGCTGACGCCCACCATGGAAATCCCCAACAGCAGGTTGTTGCAGATCTTGGCGATCTGCCCGGTGCCGACGTCGCCGCAATGCACGATATTACGGCCCATCTGCGCCAGCACCGGTTGCAGGGTGGCGAACAATTCAGTGGTGGCACCGACCATGAAGGTCAATGTGCCGGCCGCTGCGCCACCGGTGCCGCCGGAGACAGGCGCGTCGGCCATCGCTACGCCTTGTTTGGCGGCCGCGGCCGCAACATCGCGTGCGGTCTGCGGGTCGATGGTGCTGCAGTCCACCGCAGGCGTACCGGCGGCGATGCCGGCCAGTACACCGTCTTCACCGAGCCAGACACTGCGTACATGGGCAGCCGCCGGTAACATGGTGATCACCAGGTCAACGCCTTGGGACGCATCGCGAGGCGAGGCGCTGATGGTACCGCCCAATGTGGCCAGTTCAGCCAGCACCGTCTGGTTCAGGTCGAACAGGTTCAGCGAATGGCCGGCCTTGAGCAGATTGCGCGCCATGGGGGCGCCCATGTTGCCCAGGCCGATAAATGCGATCTTCATGTCCGGCTCCTCAACGCAGATTGATGGTGGTGTTCACACCGTCATTGACGCTGTCATCATCGAACCAGCGCGCGGTAACGGTCTTGGTCTGAGTGTAGAACTGCACCACTTGTTTGCCGTAGGGGCCCAGGTCACCGAGTTTCGAACCACGGGAGCCGGTAAAGCTGAAAAACGGCACCGGCACCGGAATCGGGATGTTGATCCCTACCTGGCCGACGTCGATTTCGCTCTGGAATTTACGCGCCGCCGCCCCGCTCTGGGTGAACAGGCCGGTGCCGTTGCCAAACGGATTGGCATTGACCAGGGCGATTGCCTGATCAAGGGTGTCGACTTCCAGCACCACCAACACCGGACCGAAGATTTCTTCGGTGTAAATACGCATCTTGGTCGTCACGCCGGAGAACAGGGTCGGGCCGACGAAGTTGCCTTGCTCGAAACCCGGCACGCTGATGTCACGGCCATCGAGTTCCAGCTTCGCCCCTTCCTGCACGCCACTCTCGATCAACTCAAGAATCCGCGCCTTGGCCCGCTTGGAAATGACCGGGCCGACATCCGTGCCCGGCTCACTGCCGGCGTTGACCTTGAGCTTCTGCGCCAGGGCCTTGAGTTCGGGCAGCCATTGCTTGGCCGCGCCCACCATGACCACCACCGAAGTGGCCATGCAACGCTGGCCCGCCGCACCGAAACCGGCGCCGACCAGAGCATTGAGGGTCTGTTCGCGATTGGCATCAGGCAACACCACTGCATGGTTCTTGGCGCCCATCATCGATTGCACGCGCTTGCCATGGCGACCCGCCAGGTCATACACGTGAGTGCCGACCGCCGTCGAGCCGACGAAGGAAACCGCCTTGATGTCCTTGTGGGTGCAGAGGGCATCCACCACATCCTTGCCGCCATGCACCACATTGAGCACGCCCGCCGGCACACCGGCCTCAATGGCCAGCTCCACCAGCAGCATGGTCGACAGCGGGTCCTGTTCCGACGGTTTGAGCACGAAGGTGTTACCGCAGGCGATGGCCATCGGGAACATCCACAGCGGAATCATCGCCGGGAAGTTGAACGGGGTAATGCCTGCGCACACCCCAATCGGTTGGCGCAGCGTGTAGGTATCGACGCCGCCGGCAACGTTCTCGGCAAACTCGCCCATCTGCAGGGTGCCGATGGAGCAAGCGTGCTCCACCACTTCCAGGCCACGGAAAATGTCGCCCTCGGCATCAGCGATGGTCTTGCCCTGCTCGGCGCTCAGTACGGCGGCGATGCGTTTGGAGTGCTCGCGGATCAACGCCTGGAGCTTGAGCATGATGCGCATCCGCGCGCCAATGGGGGTCAGCTTCCAGGTCTGGAAAGCATGCTGGGCGGCGGCAACGGCGGCATCGACTTCCGACGCCGTGGCGAACGGGACTTTCGCCAGTACCTGCTGGGTGGCCGGGTTGACGATGTCGTGCCATTCGCTGGACTGGGATTCAACCCACTCGCCGTCGATCAACAACTTTACGGTTTGCAGGGCAGTGTCGCTGGGCGTAAGGGAAACGTTCATGCTGGCCTCCGGGACTTGTTCTTATAGAGAGCGCTGGTTCAGCACAGATCAAGGTGCCTAAACAGACACCTTGGTGATGAGACGGTTTTTGGAGTATAGATGTGCAAACTTCTAATAAGAACGCACATAAAAACCGGTCCATCATGCAAAAAAACATCACCTCCCTGGGGTCGCTGAATTGGGACGACCTCAAGTTTTTCCTCGAAGTGGCCCGTACCCGCAAGGCCAGCACGGCAGCCAAGCGCCTGGCCGTCGACTACACCACGGTGTCGCGACGCATCAGCTCGCTGGAAGCTTCGTTGGGAACGCTACTGTTCGAAAAATCCCGGACCAACGGTTTTGTCCTGACCGCCGAAGGCCAGCGTTTGCTGGGTTACGCCGAATCGATCGAAAGCACCCTGCACATGGCCTGCGAACAGGTGTCCGGCTCAGGGGTGGCGTTGTCTGGCCATGTGCGCATGGGCTGCACCGAAGGCTTCGGCAGCTTCTTCATCACGCCGCAACTGAGTCATTTCGTCGATGCCTACCCGGCCATTTCCGTGGACATCCTGCCGCTGCCGCACTTCATCAGCCTTTCCAAGCGCGAAGCCGACATCGTCATCGCCCTCGAACGCCCCGAACATGGCCCGTATGTGTGCTGCAAATTGTGCGACTACCGGCTGCAGCTTTATGCCACCCAGCAATACCTGGACAGTCACCCACCGATCCAGCGCCCGGCCGACCTGGGCAAGCACTCGTTCATCAGCTACGTGGACGATCTGGCGTTCAGTTCCGAGCTGCTCTATCTGGCGAATGTACTGCCCGGCGCCCATGCTCACCTGCGCAGCACCAGCGTGATCGCGCAATTCGTGGCAGCACAGCAAGGACGATCACTGGCTATCCTGCCGTGCTTCCTCGCCGCCCAGGATCCCCGCCTGCTGCCGGTGCTGCCGGAGGAAATCACCGTCACCCGACAGTTCTGGATGTACTGCCGGGAGGATCTGCGCAAGCTCAAGCGCATCACCCTGTTGTGGGATTACATCCGCGAAGTGACTGAGCAGAACCAGCCACTGCTGATGGGCGAGAGCCGGGAGATGGTGTTCGCCGACTAGTCGGCGATGACCACGATGGCGACGCGACGGTTTTCGGTGCGCCCCTCCACCGTGTCGTTGGAGGCGACTGGCCTGCTACTGCCCAGCCCCCGTGTTTGAACGTTTTCTTCGCGCATGCCCACGCCAATCAATACCTTGCTCACGCTGTTGGCCCGACGTATCGACAGTTGCTCGTTATAGGCTTGCGAGCCTGATGCGTCGGTATGACCATCGATCCGCACCCGTTCGATTCCAGCCCCCAGCAGAGCTTTGCCAATTCGTTCGACGATCTCGGTGCTGGCCGCGTTGAGGGTTTCGACATCGCTGCCAAACAGTACTTTGCCGGACAAGCCGAAAGCCCATCCCTCATCGGTCAATTCGAACCCTTGTTGTTTGAGCACGGCGACTTGCGCCGGGGTAAGCCCTTTTTGAGGTGTCGTCTGGCAGCCGCTCAGGGCCAGGACGGTGATGAACAAAAACGCGGCGAAGCGCTGCAGGGAGAGTTGAGGATAGAGGCGCACGAGTCAGCTCCTGGCTTGAAGATCAGCAACCGGGTGCTCCGACCCGGCCGTGTGTTGACCGCCTCTGGCGAGGCGTTTGGCCTGATACATCGCCGCATCGGCGGCATTGAGCAAGGCGCCTGGTGTAGCGCCATGATCAGGGTAAACGGCGATGCCGACACTCAGGGAAGTCAGCACCGAGGCATTGCCAGGCAACTGAATGGGCAGTTCCATACTGGCTATGATTTTTTCGGCAATCCGCTCAGCATCCTCGGCCCGGTGCAAGGGCGCAAGCAGCACGGCAAATTCGTCCCCACCCAGGCGCGCCACCAGGTCACCCTCGCGCAACTGCGCCCGAACCCGTGTCGCCACCGCCGTCAGCACCGCGTCACCGGCAGCATGGCCAAAGTTATCGTTGATCCCCTTGAATCGGTCACTGTCCAGATAGAGCACGGCGACCTGCTCATCGAGCTTGTTGGCGTTGCGCAGTGCACGAATCAACCGGCCTTCGAAAAATGCCCGATTCGGCAATCCGGTCAGGCTGTCATGACTGGCCTGGTGAGCCAGGCTTTCGTTCTCGCTTTGCAGGTGGGTTTGCCAGGACTCCAGCTCATCGAGCAGTGCGTTGAAGTCATTGCCCAGGTTATCCAGTTCGGCAATAGCGGCCGGCGGTACACGTCGGTCGAGGGCGCGTTCGCTGCGCGCGGCATGGGCCACCTCGGCGAGGCTGCGCAACGGCCCGGTGATCGCGCGTAACTGACGTCGCGCCAGATACAAGGCTACCCAGGCGCTCACCGCCGTGCACAGGACAATTCCCGCCAGGCCGCTGAGCAAAAACCGCAGAAGACTGCCGCCATGCCCCGACAGTAGAACTGCACCTATATTCTGTCCCTGATGGATGATGGGCAGCCTGATGGGCTTTTCCAGGAAGGTTTTGGCGATGTGCCTCTCCAGCTCCGACAACAAGCCCGTTTCCGGCCGCTGCCAGCGAGCCAGCAGACGCCCGTGCTCGTTGAACACCTCGGCATCGGCGACCTCTTCGGTGGAGGCAATCAAGGCCAGCGCCTCGGTGGCCGCTGCTGAATCATCGAACACCACGGCCGCTTCAACGGTGTAGCTGATCGAACGGGCGATCAGGTGCAGGTTGTGATCGGCATAGACTCGCAATGCAAGTACACCGAGCAACGTCAGGGAGACACTGGCCATGGTGATCGCCACCAACGCGACAATCAGGTGACCGCGACCAATGACCGAGCCCAGGGTGGGACGGCTCCGTGCCGTGGGCAGATTCATGGTGCTGCGGGCCTGCGACGTGAAAGCTGCAAAACGCTGGGGTGAATGCGCACGCCACTGCGCGCCACCGAATCCAGGTTGACCTCGAACGATACCTGTTCGTCAGCGACCCGCAGACAGAACAGACTGCCGACCGTGCACTGATCGCCTCCTTCACTGATGCTCAGCACAGGTTTGCCGATCAAGGACGCAAACAACCGGGTGCGCTCGTCAGGGGTCAATCTGCCGATGTAGATCGCGTTGCAATCGGTGGCGATGCTGGGGTGGTCGGCCAGCACCCGCTGCACAGTCACAGGCCGGCCAGTGGCCTGCGTCGTTCCCTTGACCAGATCGTCGGTGTATTGGGTAGGCCCGACAATGCACAACTGCAATTGCGCCGGCTCCACGGGCCATCGGGCGTAGCTGAGAATTCCCAACACCACCTGGGTGACGGATTCGGCCCGCTGTTCAGCCCGGGTCGTGGCGGTCTGGTCCTGACCGACAACCATAGGCGCCAGCAAGCACAGAAAACCGGCGAGCAAATATTGCCTCCAGCCCTTGCGCCGCACTGTCGCCTGAACAGCCACACTCATGGAAAGTCTCTTGGTCGATGCGATAAGTGCCGGAAAGATAGCACAGTGCCAAAAAGCCAGCGAGGCAGCGTCCTGCAACGCTTGCGATACCCGCCTGCAGAACAGCTGCCCAGGACATTGACCGCGAAAGTCGGTCCCTCAGACAGTTCCTTCCAGCTCCAGCATCAACCCGCTCAAGCGCTTGACCTTGCGCCGAACCGCCTCTTCAAAGACTCCCGCTCGCGGCTCTATCAGACTGAACCACTGCTTGCCCCGAGTAATGGCGGTGTACACCAACTCTTTAGTCAGCACCGGGTTCAGCGCATCCGGAAGAATCAAAGCCGTATGGGCGAACTCCGAACCTTGGGATTTGTGCACCGTCATGGCAAAGACAGTTTCTACATCATTCAGACGACTGGGCAGGACGAAACGCACACCGCCCTGGCCATCGTTACGAGGGAACGCCACCCGCAGCACCTGCTTGCCCGCGTCCGGCCCATCTCGTTCGGGCAGCTTGAGCGCGATACCGATATCACCATTCATCAAACCCAACCCATAGTCGTTGCGGGTCATCAGAACCGGGCGCCCTTCGTACCATTGCTGATCGCTGTCGATAAGCCGGGCCTTGAGCAGCGCGGCGGTGATGCGCTGATTCAACCCCGCGACGCCCCAGGGGCCTTTGCGCACGGCACAGAGCAGTTGGAACTCGTCAAAGGCCGACAAAACCTCCCGAGCCCAATCGGTCCAGCAGCCGTCCTCAAGCGGTCGGGAAATGGCCGGGCGGCGCTGACGCAACAGGCTCAAGTAATGGCGATAACCCTTCGGCCCTTCTCCCTTGCCGTCGAGTAACAAGCGCTCCAGCGCTCCATCGTGTTCGCCCCTCAGCGCCAGGGAAAACAGGTCGGGGAATTCGCCTTCGAGCAGCAGTTGACGGGCCTGTTCCGGTTGTTGCTGGTTGACCCGACGCGCCAGTTGACCGATCCCACTGCCCTCACCGAAGCGCCGCGAATGCCTGAGCATGACCACTTGCTGGGCCAGAGCATGAGTGCCTTCGAGGTCTTGCTGCAGTTCACTGGCCGCCAGGTTTTCGCCGCTGACCGACTCAAGCCAGCTCAGCGTCCGGGGGCTGTACCAGCCCTCCTCGGCGTCCCGGCACAAGTCCCCCAATACGGCTCCCGCCTCAACAGAGGCCAATTGGTCCTTGTCGCCCAGCAATACCAGTCGCGCATGAGTCGGCAGCGCATCCAGCAGATTGGCCATCATCTCCAGATCGATCATGGAAGCTTCATCGATCACCAACACATCCAGTGGCAAGCGATTGCCCCCGTGGTGGCGAAAATGTCGGGTACCAGGCCGACTGCCCAACAAACGATGGACCGTGGTCACATCGCAGGGAATGCGCTCGCGCACGGCGTCAACCACATCGAGGGTGCGGACCTGCTGGCTGATAGACTCGGTCAGACGTGCCGCCGCTTTGCCTGTGGGCGCGGCCAGGCGGATCCGCAGCGGTTTGCCCGCCTCGACAGCAGGCGCCTGAAGCAGGGCGAGCAAGCGCACCACGGTGGTGGTCTTGCCGGTACCCGGGCCGCCGGTGATGATGCTGAAGGCTCCCCGGGTCGCCAGCGCACAGGCCAGTTTCTGCCAATCGATCGGACCAGCGAGTTTGGCCGGCCCGAACAGCCCGTTCAAACGCTCGCGAAGCTCACCAGGCGCCGCTTCCTGTTCGGCAAGCCGCTGACGCAACGCCTCATCGATCCGCCGCTCATAAGCCCAATAACGACGCAGATAAAGACGCTTGCCCGATAACACCAAAGGGCGCTGCCGGGCCTCTTCATGCTCATCGGCAGCCAAGGCCACCAGAGCGCTGGAGGCCAGAACCTTGCACCAGTGAGCCCCATCGAGTGTCCGGAGTATTTGCGAGGGCAACAGCTCCACACCAGTTTGCGCGTCGCCTTCAGGCGGCAGCGACAGGGCGAAATCCGGTTCCTTGAGCGTTTCGAACAGATCCAGGCAGACATGTCCGTGGCCCAGCTGATGGCTGGTGAGTGCCGCAGCAAGCAGCACCAATGGATCATCCTCAGGCGCGAGTTCATGGAGGAAGGCGACGAATGCCTTGTCCAGGGCGCGCAACCATCCTCGTTCGACCCAGCGGGTGAGCAACAACAGCAAATCATCCGCACGGCTCAGCGGCGCCAGAGCCATCGGGCTCTCGTCATCAGACGATTGGGGTAACAGATCGGCAAAAGAACGTTTCATAGCAGCTCCCCCTGTTCCCATGCCGGTTCAGCCTTTGGCTCGCCCGCTCCCTGGAACATACGGTCCAGTTGTTCGATCAGCGCCCGTGGAGGCTTGGTGAAGTAAACGCCCTGACTGGCTGAGCGAGTGCCGCGCAGGAACAGATACAACGCCCCCCCGACATGCCGGTCGTAGTCATAGTCGGGCAGGCGCGCCTTGAGCTGACGGTGCAGGGCCAACAGGTACAACACGTATTGCAGGTCGTAGCGATTGTCCAGGATCGACTGTTCCATGGCCGGCGCGGTGTAGGCCATGTCATCGACACCCAGCCAGTTGGACTTGTAATCGGCCACGTAGTACCGACCGTCGTGCTCGAACGTCAGATCGATGAAGCCCTTGAACATCCCGTTGAGCAGCACCGGTTCAGCGGCCACGCGCGCGACACCGCCATGGGTGAATTGGCAAACCAGTTGGTCGAGCTTGAGCACATCGACCTTGTGGCTGGCAAACCAGAATTCCATTTCGACCTGGAACTGGGACAGGTTTTCGAGCACCACCGGCGCCTGGTCGCCACCTATGTGCATAGGCATTTTGATCAGATGCTGCAGCCAGTCGCCCAAGGTGGTGATCCAGCCTTTCCAACCTCGGCGATTGCAGCGCCGCGCTATGGCATCCTCGATGGCGCTTGGCGTCGCTTCAAATCCTTCACCAGCCACCCACTCCAGCAGGCCATGAAGAAAAGTGCCCGGTCCGGGACCACGAGGGAAGCGGTGAATATCGCCACCCACGGCAACAATTTCCCGGGGGGCATCAGGGTCCAGCCGCTCATCGTCGAACAGCTTCTGAGCCTGCGGGCTCTCCGGTGCATCATTGCTGCCCGCACTCAGGCTTTCCCCGATACGCAAGGCACTGTAGGAGGCGATCCACCAGTTTTCGCTGGCTTTGCGTACGGGTATCAGAGGTTCAAGCAATACCGCTTCGTTGCGTGGCGGCCGGTAATGCTCGTCGGTGGCCTGGGGCATCTCCTGATAGCTGACCACTGCGCTGCCCTGTTGCAGGTCCTCCAGCCAGCGCCTCAACTCCACCGACTCGGCCAACGGTACCCCGCCGCCCAACAGATAGCCCAATGCGGACAAGTGCAGGATCGAGCTGTTGTTATTGCCTCGTTTGAGATCAGCCACACCCAGCCAGCACGCATGTTGTGCGCGAGTCAGCGCCACGTAGAGCAGCCGCAGATCCTCGGCCAGACGCTCGTCATCGGCCTTGGCGATCAACTCGACAGTGGGTTTGAGGCTGATCTGCGCCTTGCAGGCTTCATCGTGGTAATGCAAAGGCAATCGACTGCCGTCCACCGGTTTCGTCGAACAGATGAAGGGCAAAAAGACCAGTGGATATTCAAGTCCCTTGGACTTGTGAATCGTGACCACCTTGACCAGTTGCTCATCGCTTTCCAGGCGCAGGATCTGTTCTTCGCCAGCCTGCCCGGACAGCGCCAGGTGCTCGGACAGATGCCGAATCAAAGCTTGCTCGCCATCCAGCTCACCGGCGGCCTGTTGCAACAGCTCGCAAAGGTGCAGCAAATTGGTCAGCACCCGCTCGCCGTCGCTGCGTGCCATCAAGGCCTGGGGCAGCTCGAAATCATGTAGCAGGCGACGCAACATGGGCAACACGCCCTGGGTGCGCCAAACCGTACGATAGCCACGGAACTGCATGACCCGGCGCTCCCAGGCCAACTCATCCTGATTGAGACGCTCCAGCTCCGTCAGCGCAAGATTCAGCGTGATGCTGGCCAGCGCTGCCCGCAGTGGCCGCTCGACATCCGGTTCGGCGCAGGCCCTGAGCCAGATCAGCAGATCCCGCGCTTCCTGGGAAGCGAAGACCGAGTCTTTATCGGACAGATAGACACTGCGTACTCCCCGTGCGGACAATTCATCGCGCACTGCCTGAGCCTCTTTACCGTCACGCACCAGGATGGCGATATCCACCGGGCGTAATCCCTGGAGCGTCTTTTCATCGACCGTAAAGCCATCGCGCCCCGATTGGCCGCCATTGAGCAACGCCGTGATCTCACTGGCACAAGCCGCCGCCATGTGCTTGCGATACACCGCCCCGGAAAGCGGCTGATCAGAAGACAGGTGCCAGATATTCAGTGCGGCAACGGGTAGCCCGTCGACCTGCAAGGACTCCTTGCGCCCTTGGGACTCAACGGGCAAGAACGGCACCGGGTTCTTGCCCGACGGTTCACGAAACAGAAAAGCACCGCGCCCTTCAGAGCGGGATTCGGCACTCTGGAAAATATGGTTCACCGCACTGACCATGGCGTGGCTGGAACGGAAGTTTGTTCCCAGCGTATGCAGCCTGCCGGTGGTGGCTTCGCGGGCGCGCAGGTAGGTATAGATGTCAGCGCCGCGGAAAGCGTAAATGGCCTGCTTCGGATCACCGATCAGGAACAACCCGGTGTCAGGGTTGCTTTCTGCAATGTGGTAGATTTTTTCAAAGATGCGATATTGAATGGGGTCGGTGTCCTGGAACTCATCGATCAGCGCCACCGGAAACTGTTCGCGGATCAAGCTTGCCAGACGCTCCCCACCTTCGGCCTGAAGGGCCGCGTCCAGACGTAGCAACATATCGTCGAAACCCATCTCCGCGCGGCGCCGTTTCTCCGCCTCAAAGCGTGCCCCCACCCATTGCGCGGCATGTTGCAGCACCGCGGCGTCGGGAGTGGGCAAGGCTTCCAGGCTGGCCTTGAGACCGGCCATGGCGTCCAGCCCGGGATGGCTGGGCACTTCGCCTTTCCAGGCCTCGGCCATGCCCTCGGGGGTCAGGCGTGTGAATCCGCTGCCGATGTCCAACAGTTCAAGGCTTTCGTCCTCCACCCAGGCATTGATTTTCTGGAACCACGGCTCGAAGTAGCGGGCCTGCATCTTGCGCCCGTCGACGCTTTTGTTGGCAACGCCTTGCTGACAGATCTCCAGCAACTCCACGGCCCATTGCCGCCACGGCGCCTTGAGATCGAGCAAGGCGGCACTGCGTTCCTGGAGCGATGCTGCGATCAGTTCGGCCGGTTCAACGCCCTCAACAGCATCGCGCTCGCTGGAAAACAGACCTCTGACTCGCGGCAGCAGCGCAGCGGGCCCGCCCCAATGTGTCCGCACCCAATTCAGCGCTTCGCCCTGCATCGAGTAGCAGAACAGCCGCCAATAGTCGCGCAGCACTTCGCCCAGCAAGTCGCTGTGATCGGTTTCCAGGGTCTGGGTAAACAGGCTACCGCTGTCAAAAGCATGTTCACGCAGCATGCGCTGACACCAGCTATGGATGGTCGACACTGCTGCTTCATCCATCCATTGCGCAGCGATGTCCAACCGGTTTGCACAGCCAGGCCACTGCGTTGCATCGAACTCATCCCGCAATTGGGCGATCAGCGAGTCCGGGGCGAGAATCTCATCGCGAAAGAAACGCGCCGCCTCGGCCAGACGCGTGCGGATACGTTCACGCAACTCCTTGGTGGCAGCGTCCGTAAAGGTCACCACCAGGATCTGCGGAGGAAGCAGTTCGCGACCAAAGCCGGTAGCCGGGCCGCCATGCCCCAGTACCAGGCGCAGGTACAACGCCGAAATGGTAAAGGTCTTGCCGGTACCGGCACTGGCCTCGATCAATTGACTGCCATGTAGCGGGAAGGCCAGAGCGAGGGGAGGCTGGCGAGTCATGAGCTTATCTCCTCGCCGGCCAATGAACGCCATGGTGCTTCGAGCAGTGGCCGGTAAAGCGCATCGCACCAGTTGGAGAATGTCTCGTCGGCCGTCAAGGCATCGAAGTCAGCAAACTGCCGGGCCAACGCCGGACTTTCCCGCCGCTCGCCTTCAGAGTTCTGCCCATCGCCTTCGTAGGCTTTTCGAGCAGCCGCATCGGCTTTGGCAGGATCACTCTGGCCGAGCCAGGCGAAGGCGGTCTTCACCGCGACGGGAAGCGGCTGGCGCATACCCGCTTGCCAGGCTTGCAATAGATCGCCGAGCAACCGTCGTGCCACGGGCTCTTCAAAAGGAGCCAGCAGCAAGCTGTCATCGCTGGCCACCAGTGCCGTCGTCATCGAAAAGCCGTTAGCGCACGCCACAAGATGATTGACCCAAGGACGAATCAGACGATGCCATTTACGGGTCTTGAGGGAGCCAATACCGTTGGGGATGGCGCTGATGGTGAGAACCGCTCCATCAGCACGCTGGTGCAGACCACTGAGCCAGCCCTCGACGCTCACGCCGTGCAATTGCAAGCTGACAGGCAAGGCACTGGTCAGCGGTGTGGGCCATAACGCCAGAAGCTGCTGGTAACGCTGGAGCAAATCAGGCAAAGGCTCGATCAGTTCTCGTTGCATGCATTCACCGAAACCGGCCATCGGTAACAGGCCGCTGTTCTGCAGTCTTTTGGCATGAGTGGCCAGTGCCAGATCCGGTTGATCGAGGCGAACCAGGGCGGCCTCCAGCAAGCTGTCGCTCAGGCTGTAGCGTTGCAGCGCATCGAGAACGAAGGGTTCGTCATCTGCCAAAGGGGCCTCGATGGCCTCGAAGAATATTTTGAGTCGTTGACTGAAGAAGTGCCGGACGGGATTGCGCAGGAAGTCCTGCAGTTGCCCAAGGCCCAAGGGCTCTTCCTGAACATAGGGTTCCAGCACCTGGCTTTGGGCGTCGTGTTCGTGGGCACCATGAAGCATTCGCCATTCGCTGGCGTAACTGAACAACGCGCTGCCTTGATGAAAATAACGAGCACTGAACGGTTGCAGAGGATGTTCCTGGGTCAGCGCCTCAAGCAGATCCTTGCTGTCATCTGCCAAACGCCAACCGCTGGCGAGATGATCCCGCAGTTGGCCGATCAATACTGACGCAGGGCGCTCGCTGTTGTCGCGGATGCTGCGGCCGACCCAACTGATATAGAGCTTTTCCCGGGCCGACAGCAGCGCCTCCAGTAACAGATATCGATCATCTTCGCGTCGGGAACGATCCCCGGGGCGATAGTCGCTGCCCATGAGATCGAAATCCAGGGGCGGTTGCGCTCGCGGGTAATCACCGTCGTTCATTCCCAGCAGACACACCAGCTTGAAAGGAATCGCGCGCATCGGCATCAAGGTGCAGAAATTGACCGCTCCGGCCAGGAAGCGCTGGGACAGTCGGCCCTGATCCAACCCTGCAAGCCAGGCCTCTCGGACAACAGTCAGGGGCAACTCATCATGCAGGGCAACCGACTCACAGGTCTCCAGCCAGGTTTCACGCAAGTCTTCGAGTTGGGCCAGCAGATAGTCGTCATGTTCGTTGCTCGCCTGGAAAAACAGTTGCATCAGATCCTGCAGACGCGAGCCCCATTCTTGCGGTGATGCGGGGAAGCTGAGTTCCTGATGAGCCACTTCCAAAGCATCTAGCAACGCAACCAGAGGACCGATCAACGCCGCATCCAGGCCACCAATTTCATCATAGGGTTCGATGCCGTCGTAGGCGCCCGCGTTGCCGACGGCATACCCCAGCAGCATGCGCCGAAGACCGAAACGCCAGCTGTTCTGCTCCAGCTCCGCTGGCAAGCCCAGTCCGGCACGATGTTCGGCATTCATGCCCCAGCGGATACCGGCCCCCTCGATCCAGCGGTGCAGCGTAGGCAAGTCAGCTTCATCGATACCGAACCGCTCACGCAACGCCGGAACATCGAGCAGATCGAGGATTTCGCTGACCGGAAAGCGGCTATCCGGCAGCTTGAGCAAGTGTTCGACAGCGATCAATAACGGATCACGTCCACGCTGGCCCTGATCGGTGAGGGTGAAAGGAATGAAACGGGGATCAGTTCTTTCAAGCTGACCGAACACAGCACGTATATGCGGTGCGTAGCTGTCGATGTCCGGGACCATGACGATGATATCCCGGGGGCGCAGGCTCGGATCCGCACTGAAGCGGGCCAGCAGTTGATCGTGGAGGATTTCAACCTCACGCTGAGCACTGTGGGCGATATGGAAACGGATAGACCCGTCCTGCTGCGTATCGACCGCAGGCCAGTGCTCCCGGGTTTCGTTCAGGGGGCGCAGCTCGAGAATGTCATCCTGCAGCTGACTGAGAAGGGTGGTGGGATTGCCCTCGCTGAACAGGTCGATCCGTCCATCGCGAAATACCGAGCGATAACTGTTGGGGTCGTCGTAGCTATCGAGCAGGTTGATATAGTCACGCCCCTGCTTGCCCCACGCGGCCAATAATGGATGAGCGTGCTGATGCAAGGTCTGCGGGTCGAGGACGACAGGCATTCCGGCCTTGCGGGCCTGGCGTTTGTATTGGTGACGTAGCAGGTCCTTGTCGGCCACGATGTCCGCCCAATGGTGGCGACATGGGTTATGGACGCACAGCAGAACCTGGCTAAACCGGGACAGACCGGCAAGTGCTTCCAGGGCTTGGGCCGGCAGAGAGGAAATGCCAAACACAATCACCCGCGCGGGCAGGTTCCTGGGAGCCACTTCCAAACTGTTGATGCGCTCGATGTACCGTTGATGAACCCCGGCACGGCTTTGGGCCATTCCTTGCTCGCCCACATCCACCAGAAGGGCGCGCCACAGTTCGGCCTGCCAACAGTTTTCTGGCGCGAGCGGCTTGACTTCGCCCCGGACACTTCTTGTCTGATGCCGCCCCTCCGCCCAGTCCTCCAGCCAATCAGCCCGGTACACCTGGTATTGGTCAAACAGATCGGCAAGGCGCTCGGATAACTGATAACGCTTGCGCAAGTCGGTGTCGTGGGTAAGAAAACGCCGCAGCGGCTCGAAATGGGGCTGCTCGATCAACTGCGGCAGAAGGCGCATCAGCCGCCATGTGAGGGGAGCCTTATCAAGCAACGACTTGGCCGGGATTTCGTCACGCCCCAGAACCGTTCGATAGAGTTGCCACATGAAGCTGCCGGGCAATTGCACATCAATGGCGGCGGCAATACCGCAGCCACCGGTGTCGTCGTCTTGCGGATCCTCAGCCAATGCCAGCTTCAACCATTGGGCGATGCCATTGCTTTGAACCAGCGCGATTTCATTTTCAAGAGGCCCCAGCGGATAGCGCCGCATCAAACTGATCACCAGGCTGCGCAGCTCATCCAGGCGATTCCCGTGGACCACCATGAAAGCAGGGCTTAAGGACGTCGCGTCCGGCATAAAGGCATCCTTGAAAATGCAAAAGCTAGGGCCGAACCTTAGCACTGTCGGGGGGCTGTGACAGCCGGGAGCTGTCCGTGCTTGGCGTAAGAACTTTCCTGCGGGCAAAACAAAACCCCTACCTGCATCAGCAGATAGGGGTTTCGGAATTTAATCTTGACGATGACCTA